>NZ_KV808517.1:0-306 GCF_001812305.1 Staphylococcus sp. HMSC056G08 | reverse complement strand
CAGAAGGTTACGAACCAACAACACCGAATGTCGGTAATCCTGAATTAGATTCAAACGGTACGACAACAACAGTTACTGTTAATAACGGCGATGATAAAACAATCGACAGCGGTTTCTACAAACCAGTACAAGAAACACCACAAGAACCAGCAACTTACACAGTTGGTGATAAAGTTTGGGAAGACACAAACAAAGACGGAGTACAAAACTCAAATGAACCAGGTATCCCTGGTGTTGAAGTAACATTAACGAAACCAGACGGTTCAACAGTTACGACAACAACAGACAATAACGGTAACTATGAGT
>NZ_KV808516.1:0-542 GCF_001812305.1 Staphylococcus sp. HMSC056G08 | reverse complement strand
CTAGAGCAATTGAACAGTCATCTTGATAAATTACCCGAATATATAGCTACGATGACTATGATTGTTCAAGAATGTGGAATGAGGATAAGTGAATTGTGCACCTTGAAAAAAGGCTGTTTATTAGAGGACAAAGATGGAGATTACTTTTTAAAGTATTATCAATGGAAAATGAAAAAGGAGCATATAGTTCCAATATCTAAAGAGGTAGCTTTACTTATTAAAGTTCGGGAAGATAAAGTTTCAGAGGAATTTCCAGATAGTGAATACCTCTTCCCAAGAAAAGATGGATCGCCATTAAAACAAGAAACATTTAGAGGCGAGTTAAATAAATTAGCTTATGAGCAAAATATAGTGGATAAATCAGGCGAGATTTATAGATTCCATGCCCATGCCTTTCGCCATACAGTAGGAACAAGAATGATTAACAACGGGATGCCCCAGCATATTGTGCAGAAATTTTTGGGGCATGAAAGCCCAGAAATGACAAGCAGATACGCTCATATCTTTGATGAAACTCTAAAAAATGAATTTACTAAATTTCA
>NZ_KV808515.1:0-2564 GCF_001812305.1 Staphylococcus sp. HMSC056G08 | reverse complement strand
CGGCTTTTTTTACTATACGGAGGGATTTTATGAATTGGAAATTAAGAATTAAAAATAAAACAGTATTGACTGGGTTAATCGGCGCTTTACTATTATTCATTAAACAAGTAACAGAATTATTCGGGTTAGACTTATCCACACAATTAGATCAAGTGAGTGCTTTAGCGGGTACAATTATTACTTTACTTGTCGGCTTAGGTGTTATTGTAGATCCGACAAGTAAAGGTATTAAAGACAGTGGTATTGTACAAACTTATACAAAGCCTAGAGATAGTAATAATACAGATGAAATGGTTCAGTGGCAGAATCAAGCACATGCGCCTGAAGTGCAACAGTTCCGACCTAAAATATATGATACAACGCGGCCTTTCACCGATGATTCGGATGAAATCGGATTTGATGTGAATGAATATGAACATGGAGGTGTTTCAAATGACAGCAACACTGACTAAGAACGAAGCAATCGCTTATATTAATGAATTAAAAGGCAAAGGGTGGGACTTCGACGGCGTTTATGGCTGGCAATGTTTTGATCTGGCTAATATGTACTGGTATAAATTATTTGGACATGGTCTTAAAGGTATAGGTGCTGCGGACATTCCTAACGCTAATAATTTTGATGGAGAAGCTGTCATTTATCCTAATACACCTTCATTCAAAGCAGAACCAGGGGACGTTGTTATTTTCAATAGAAGTTACGGCGGAGGTTATGGTCATGTTGCTATTGTTACGAACGGAAATATCGACGGCAACTATAATACATTCCAATCACTCGACCAAAACTGGTGGGGCGGCGGTATGGCTAAAACAGAAGTCGCTCAACTTATCAATCATAATTACGACTTTCCTATGTGGTTCATCCGCCCCAATTTCAAAACGGCAACAGCGACACGCTCAGCACAATCACCTACACAAAGTGTTGAAAAAGCTAATTCTAAAAAGAAAGCAAAACCGGTCAAATTAAACATTATCAAAGATGTAGTAAAAGGGTACAACTTACCTAAGCGTGGATATAATCCAAAAGGGATTGTCATACACAATGACGCAGGGAGCAGAGGGGCGACTGCAGAATCGTATAGAAATGGTTTAGTTAATGCGCCATTGTCACGCTTAGAGGCAGGTATTGCACATAGTTATGTCTCGGGAAATACTGTTTGGCAAGCGTTAGATGAGTCACAAGTCGGTTGGCATACAGCCAATCAATACGGAAACAAAAATTATTATGGTATTGAGGTCTGTCAATCCATCGGTGCAGATGATAAAACGTTCTTAAAAAATGAACAAGCAACTTTCCAAGAATGTGCAAGGTTACTGAAGAAGTGGGGGCTACCCGCAAATAGAAATACTATCAGACTACACAATGAATTTACATCTACATCTTGCCCGCACAGAAGCGCAGAGCTACACACAGGATTTAATCCAGTCACACAAGGGTTATTGCCTAAAGATAAGCAATTGAAGCTTAAAGACTACTTTATTAAGCAAATCAGAGCTTATATGAACGGTAAAGTACCTATCGCTACAGTTACTCAAGGTACAAGTGCATCAAGCAACACAGTAAAACCAGTTGCAGGCGCTTGGAGACGTAATAATTATGGTACCTATTATATGGAAGAAAAGGCAAGATTTACGAATGGTAATCAGCCGATTATGGTGCGTACTGTTGGACCATTCACAAGCTGCCCACATGCTTATGATTTTCAACCTGGTGGGTATTGTGATTACGACGAAGTAATGTTGCAAGATGGTCATGTATGGATAGGTTATGACTGGCAAGGACAGCGATACTATTTACCAATCCGCACATGGAACGGTGTCGCACCACCTAATCATGGTGTGGGCGAACTTTGGGGTAGTATCAGTTAAATAAATATGTTATTATTTACTTACCGCTGTTGTCATTGTAAAAAGTGTCTTTTCACAATTGATACTATATTGTAAGTTCGTGGATGATAGTGTCCATGACTTGAGGGTTATCTATATAGGTAACCCTCTTTTTTATGGTATAGTATAATTCAAATAGCGGTACTTTAAGAAATTGTCGGAATAAATGTATTTGTAATTAAAAAGTGAAATATAGAGTGGTATTAGTAAAAAAGTTATGATATAATTTTTTCAGACACTGTTTTCACAACTCAACACTCTAAGGTGTAAATAGACTTTAAGCATGACATGATTTGAGAGTTACCTACAAGTAGCTCTCTTTTTTTATTGAAATAAATTGAAATAAAAGGTAGTAATTACTAAAAAAACATGGTAAAATGAATGTAGAACATGGTTTTTACTCTTCGTTATTCTATTGTGTAAATAGATATTATGCATGAGAATAGAAAGCTGTCTTTTCTGGCAGCTTTTTTATTATCTTATTTTAATATTAAACAAATTGTGTTAGTATATTAAACAGAAGATATTTTGGAAGATAATTTTCTAATCATAATCTTACCACCTTTTATGGTGGTGTTTTTTATGTTATATTAAAAATGTGGGTTAGATATATGGTATCTATGTAGAGAAACTATTTAAATAGTTTCTCTCAGACCGTAGACAAACTACCGTTATAACTT
>NZ_KV808514.1:0-315 GCF_001812305.1 Staphylococcus sp. HMSC056G08 | reverse complement strand
GCGTCTCTTTCGGTTTGGTCGCCATTGAGAGACGCTTTTTCTAATTCATGGAACTTTTGAATGAGTTCGTCGAATTCTTTAATATACATCAGCATTAAATCAAGCATTTGATTATTGTGTATACGATGTTCTGAGTAACCAAATCCATATATTTCAACATCCTTCTTGTTGTATAAATCTCTACTGATATAAATTTCATCAACAAACCACGTATGTTTGGTTAGCACATCATCAATCTTATCTTTAACTAACTCAAATTTACTTAGTAATTCTCTCAATTCCCAATTCATTTAAATGTCCTCCACTTCGATATTT
>NZ_KV808513.1:0-25986 GCF_001812305.1 Staphylococcus sp. HMSC056G08 | reverse complement strand
GCATGGGAACAGGTGTGACCTCTTTGCCATTGTCACCAGACAATATTTTAAATTATTTAATTATGTGCGTTTCAATAACTCACTTAAATTATTTTAACTTCTTTCGTTAACATTTGCAATAGTCAATTTTACACTCAGTTAAAATCTTTTTTACAAAATTGTAACGCGTTCTTTTTGACGACCCTTTAATATTACTACATTCGGTCTTTTATGTCAACACTTATGTATCATCTTTTTTAAGAATTTATATTCATGCAAGATTGCTCATAAAACGTTGCTTTATTTCGTAGAACAATTAACAATTATACAGGGTTTTGAAAATTATGCAAGTGCTTTGCGAAAGTTTTTTAAAAGAGATTTACATTTGCCGACCTCCCTCTCTTTTTATAAGAGATCATGTGCTTTTTGAGGCCCTTTATACATATAAAAGCAGGCGTGTCTTAAAAGGTGACACGCCTGCTTAATTATTCATTTTGTTAAGTACTCAGCTTATTTTTGACGCATGTATGGGAATAATAATACGTCTCTGATAGATGGTGAGTTTGTTAATAACATAACAAGACGATCGATACCGATACCTAAACCACCAGTTGGAGGCATACCGTATTCTAATGCTTCGATATAGTCTTCGTCCATCTCGTGTGCTTCGTCATTACCTTGTTCTTTTTCTTTCAATTGCGCTTCGAAACGTTCTCTTTGGTCAATTGGATCATTCAACTCAGTGAATGCATTCGCATGTTCACGACCCACGATGAATAATTCGAAACGATCTGTGAAACGAGGATCTTCTGGATTTTTCTTAGCTAATGGTGAAATTTCAATCGGATGGCCATATACGAAAGTAGGTTGAATTAATGTTTCTTCTACTTTTTGTTCAAAGAATTCATTTAAGATATGACCATATGTCATATGATCTGTAATTTCAATGTTATGTTCTTTAGCTAATGCACGTGCTTCATCATCAGATTTTACATCATAGAAATTTACACCTGTTGCTTCTTTAACAGCGTCTACAATGTGTACACGTTTCCAGTCAGATTCTAAATCAATTTCATAATCACCGTAAGGGATGACTGCTGTACCAAGTACCGCATTTGAAATATGACGGATTGTACCTTCTGTAATATCCATAATGTCATGGAAATCAGCATATGCCTCATAAAGTTCAATCATTGTGAACTCTGGGTTATGGCGTGTTGATACACCTTCATTACGGAATACACGGCCGATTTCATATACTTTTTCTAAACCGCCGACGATTAAACGTTTTAAGTGAAGTTCAATCGCAATACGCATATATAGTGTCGCATCTAATGCATTATGGTGTGTCACGAATGGACGTGCTGCTGCACCACCAGGGATTTGATGCATCATTGGTGTTTCTACTTCTAAGAAACCTTTGCTGTTTAAGTAATTACGCATTTCTTGGATGATTTTACTACGGTTGATAAATGTTTCTGTACTTTCTTGGTTTGTAATCAAGTCTAAATAACGTTGACGATAACGTTGTTCAATATCTTGAAGACCATGGAATTTATCTGGTAATGGACGTAATGATTTTGTAAGCATGATGAATGATTTCGCTTTGACGCTTAATTCACCTGTGTTTGTTTTGAACATAACACCTTCAATACCGATAATATCTCCTAAATCTGCCATTTTCCAAATATCAAATTGTTCTTCACCGACTTGGTCTTTACGGACATAAATTTGGATTTGACCAGATAAATCTTGAACGTGCGCAAATCCAGCTTTACCTTTACCACGTTTTGTCATTAAACGACCCGCGATTGAGACATGGCTTTCATCTTCTTTTTCGTGTAATTCTTCTTTAGAGAAAGCATCCCATTTTTCGTGTAGTTCAGCTGCGCTTGCTGTACGGTCAAAGCGTTGGCCGAATGGATCAATTCCTAAATCGATTAATTCTTGTAATTTTTGACGGCGGACCTGCATTTGGTCATTCATTTCTTCTGACATGTTATCTCTCCTTATTAAGCTTCTTGTGTTGCTTTATCTGCAGTGATTTCTTTTTGGAAATTCTGCAGGATAACAATCATTTCTTGTTCTGTGTTGGCTTGGTTTAATGCTTTACGGGCTTTTCCGTTGCCTTTAACACCTTTTAGGTACCATGAAGCGTGTTTGCGCATTTCCATAACGCCAACCTTCTCACCCTTTAATTCTACTAGTCGGCGCAGATGTAATAAAGCAATTTCTACTTTTTCTTTCACTGTCGGTTCATCCATCAACTCGCCTGTTTCTAAATAATGGACTGTACGGTAAATCATCCATGGGTTGCCTAAAGCTTCGCGCCCAATCATCACCGCATCTACGCCAGTTTCATCCAGCATTTTTTGCGCGAGTTCAGGGCTTGTCACATCTCCGTTGCCGATAACTGGAATATTAACCGCTTCTTTCACTTGTCTGATAATATCCCAATCTGCTTTACCTTCATACATTTGCACACGTGTACGGCCATGCAATGAAATCGCAGATGCTCCTGCACGTTCTGCCGCTTTCGCATTTTCCACTGCGTAAATATGATCGTCATCCCAACCAATACGCATTTTGCATGTAACAGGTTTATTGACTTTCTCAACAACTGCAGATACCATTTCATAAATCTTATTAGGGTCAAGCAGCCATCTTGCACCCGCTTCACAACGGATAATCTTATTCACTGGGCACCCCATATTAATATCAATAATATCAGCTGTTGTATTTTGATCAACATAAACTGCAGCTTCGACTAAACTTTCTTTCTCACCGCCGAAAATCTGCAACGATAACGGACGTTCATTTTCATCTATATACAACATATTCATTGTTTTCGGGTTATTGAATAAAATCGCCTTGTCACTGACCATCTCAGCGCAGACTAAACCCGCACCGAACTCTTTGACAGTCAATCTGAATGCAGAGTTGCACACCCCAGCCATAGGAGCGAGTACGACTCTATTGTCGATTTCTACATCTCCAATCTTCCACATAATTATTACCTCTCAATCTATCTCTTACGTTTATTGAACTTTTTTCACAGTTTCGTTAGGAACAGTTATATCTTTAATTTTGGTTTGTGTTCTTGGCTCTACCTTATTTGGTGCAATCTCTTGCAGCGGAATCAAGACAAAAGCACGTTCTGTCATTCGTGGATGCGGAATCGTCAAATCTTGTTCTTCAATGATTTGGTCACCATATAACAGGATATCGATATCTAAAGTACGCGGACCCCAACGTTCTTTACGTACACGATGCAGTTGCTGTTCAATCGCCAAGCCCCTTTCAAGGACGGCTTTTGGTGATAGTTCTGTTTGAATTTCCACACATAAATTTAAAAAATCCGGTTGATCGACATAACCGACAGGCTCAGTTTCATAAAATGATGAAACTTTCACTACTTTAATACCAGATTGTTCATCTAATAAACGTATTGCTTCTTTTAATTGGTTTTCTCGGTCTCCGACATTGCTGCCGAGTCCTAAAAATACATCAGTCATTTTGATTCACCCTTGTAATTTCCACACCTACGCCATCATAGTGACCTGGAATCGGCGGTACTTCTTTTGTTATACGTACTTTAGTTTCCAATACCCGATTATAGTGTGAATTTATACGATTTGCAATAAGTGCTGCGAGATGTTCGAGTAAATTTTTAGGTTCCCCTTCCATAATTTCTTTCACATCCGCATAGACTTCCGCATAGTTGATCGTATCTTCTACTTGATCGGTCTTTCCTGCTTCAGTTAAATCAGTCGTTAATTCAACATCTACGACAAAGATTTGCCCAATTTCATTTTCTGCTGATAAGACTCCATGATAACCATAAAATCTCATACCATTTAAAAATATACGATCTTTCATCGTTCAATCTCCTTTAAATAATCAATGCCATGTGCAATACGCGCATTGAGTTTTACATTATGTACACGTACCGCTTGCACACCTTTCATCACACCATAAGCAGTCGTTGCTGCTGTCATTTCATCACGATCTTCTGGTCCTTCGTCTGAACCCATCATTTCTTTGATGAAGCGTTTACGACTCGTCGCAAGCAATACTGGATATTCTGTCGCAACTAATTCATCCAGTCGCTCCATAACTTCTCGTTCTTCCAATCTCGTTTTCGCAAAGCCGATACCTGGATCAATCCAGATTTTATTCGTCGCAACCCCTGCTGTTTCTGCACGATGTGCTTGTTTTAATAAATAAACTAGCATTTCATCCATGACAGGATCTTCACGTTGTCCATCTCCATTGTGCATCAAGACAATTTCAGCATCGTATTGTGCAACGACTTCAAACATTTTAGGGTCATATAAACCTGCCCATTGATCATTAATCATCGTTGCGCCAGCCTCTAATGCTGCTTTCGCAACTTCACTGCGAAACGTGTCGACAGACAATTGCACATTAAATTCTGAGAGTGCTTTAACAACTGGAATGACGCGTTCTAATTCATCTTCTAATAACACTTCACTGTGCCCTGGTCTTGTGGAAACACCGCCGATATCTACAATGTCGACACCTTCATCCATCATTTCCTTCACACGTGCAACCGCCGCATCTACAGAATTGTATTTGCCGCCGTCAGAAAATGAATCAGGTGTTACATTCAATATGCCCATGATTTTTGTATGTGCCATGTCTCTCTTCCTTTCATCATAACTGTGATACATTATATCAAAATTTTAACATATGACCGACCCCAAGCGTTCAAAAGGTGTTTGAAATGAAAAAACCGCCGTACCATTTCTCAAAAAGAGAAATGCGAACGGCAGTTCATCAATGTTTGACTTATTTACCTTCAAAAGAATATAAAGGTGTAGATAAGTAACGTTCACCATTACTTGGAAGCACAGTTACAACTGTTTTACCTTTACCTAATTCTTTTGCTTTTTCGATTGCCGCATAAATTGCAGCACCTGAAGAAATACCTGCTAAGATACCTTCTTCTTTAGCAACTCTGCGTGAAGTTTCCATTGCAGTTTCGTTGCCGATTTTAACAACTTCATCATAAATGTTTGTGTTTAACGTGTCAGGAACGAAACCTGCGCCTAAACCTTGTAATTTATGAGGGCCTGGTTCGCCGCCGCTTAAGACAGGAGAACCTTCTGGTTCGATTGCTACAATTTGAATGCTAGGGTATTTTTCTTTTAAGACTTTACCTACACCACTTAATGTACCGCCAGTACCAACACCTGCTAAGAATGCATCGATTGTACGGCCTTCGAATTGTTCTACAAGTTCAGGACCTGTTGTCAATTCGTGGATAAGCGGGTTCGCTGGGTTTTCGAATTGTTGTGGTTCATAGTAACCATATTCTTCTTTTAATTCTTTTGCTTTTTTAATAGCACCTTTCATTGCTTCAGATCCAGGTGTTAATACAACTTCTGCACCGTATGCTTTTAATAAGTTACGACGCTCTTGACTCATTGTTTCAGGCATTGTGAATACAGCTTTGTACCCTTTTGCTGCTGCAACAAATGCTAAACCGATACCTGTGTTACCACTTGTAGGTTCGACAATTGTATCACCTGGTTTGATTTTTCCTTCTTGTTCAGCACGCTCGATCATCGCTAAAGCGATACGGTCTTTTACTGAACCACCTGGGTTTTGATACTCTAATTTAACATAAACATCTGCAGCATCTTCTGGTACGATGTTGTTCAATTTAACTACAGGTGTATCTCCAATCAGTTGTACAATGTTATCTACGGGTTTATTTGCCATAAAAAAACGCTCCTTTATTCTTAAAAGATATTTAATTAAGTCACCAGAACCTCATTAATAATACCCCGAAACAATTCAATTCTGATGCTTAGTCATGCCATTATTTCTATTAAACCTTATCTATTTCATCGGATATTATTATTTTATCAGATTTATACATTGTTCCACAAGTTCATTGTCTCTATTCTTTATTATTTCCTCTTTTCCCATAAAAGAAACGTCTTACACTGTGATTCGTTACAGTAAAAAAGCGAGACGTCTGATCGTCTCGCTTTTCAATGTGTTTATTTAGCATGCAGTTCTTCGATTAAACCTTTAAGTTCCGCTTCACTATAGTGATATTTCGTACGGCAGAAATGACATTCTGCTTCTGCACCATGGTCTTCATCAATCATGCTTTGAATTTCAGCTTCACCTAAGCCTTTAATCGCATTTAAGAATTTTTCATGACTGCAGTTACATTCGAATTTCACGGGTACTGTTTCTAAGAATTTCACATGTTCTTTACCTAAAATCTCAGTCAACAGTTCTTCTGGTGATAATCCTTGATCAATCAATTGAGATACTGGTGTCATATGTGTGATGGCTTGTTCAACTTTTTCAATTGTCTCTTCTTTCGCATTCGGCATGACTTGAATAATAAAGCCGCCTGCTGCTTTGATAGAGTTATCTGGATTTACAAGCACACCTAAACCAACAGATGATGGGACTTGTTCACTTGTCGCATAGTAGTATGTGAAATCTTCACCTAGTTCACCTGACACAATCGGGCTTGAACCAGAGAAGTAATCTTTCATCCCTACATCTTTAACAACTGTTAATGTACCGTTTGTACCCACTGCACGTTTCACATCTAATTTACCTTGGTCATTTAATGGGAAATGTGTTTGTGGATTCGTAACGTATGCGCGTACGTCGCCTTTCGCATTCGCATCTGCTACAATACGTCCGATTGGACCTTGGCCATCTACAGTGACAGTTAATTTTTGGTCACCTTTCAACATGGCACCCATCATAACAGTTGCTGTCATTGTACGACCTAATGCTGCTGATGCTGTCGGCCATGTGTAATGTCTTGTTTGTCCTTCTTGCACTGCATGAGTCGTTACCGCTGCATACGCACGGATATCTCCATCAAATGCCAGTGCTTTTACTATATAGTCTTGAGTCATATCTTTTTACGCCTCTTTCTTTCACTTAATTTTCAACATTTATGATTTCATCGTTCAATTATTTTCGTTAAAAAATCTCTTTCTGCGTATTCCTAATGATAGCAGAAAGAGATTTTAATCTACATTATTTAGTTTCAGACAATAGAATCGTCTTATTTATCGTTTCGATGGTCAGAGTCATCTTTGTCTTTAGCTTCATGTGGTGTGTCATCTTCAGCTGCTTCATCAGAATGTTTCGTTTCTTGATGTGCTTCTGATTCTTTTTGACGTTTTTCTTGCTCGTCTACTTCAGCCTCTTCTTCTTGATATTCCTTGTCCTCTTCACGGACTTCTTCAAGGATTTCATCATAAGATTTACCGAATTTACCTTCTTGGAACTCTTCATCACCTTGTTTAACAACTTTCGCTTCATCATAGTTCACTTCAGGTAATTTACCTTCGTAGAATAATGAATGGATTTGTTCACGTACTAATGTTTCTTCTGTCAACAATGTCTTAGCGATAAGTTTAAGTTGATCTTCATGTTCAAGTAGGATTTGTTTACAACGTTCATATTGTTCTTTGATGATGCGTTGTACTTCTTTATCGATTTCATAAGCGATTTGACCAGAGTATTCTGGTTCGCCTTGCATATCTTTACCTAAGAACACTTGACCGCCGCTCTTCGTAAACTGCATTGGTCCGAGTTTCTTACTCATACCGTATTCAGTTACCATTGAGCGCGCAATTTGTGTTGCACGTTCGAAGTCGTTTGATGCACCTGTAGACACTTCATTGAAGTTGATATCTTCAGATACACGACCACCGAGCAAGCCGCAAATCTTATCAAGCAATTCTGGCTCTGTCATTAAGAAACGATCTTGTTTTGGTAACATCATCGCATAACCGCCAGCTTGTCCACGCGGTACGATTGTAACTTTGTGTACCACTTCAGCTTCATCAAGCACCATACCGATAATTGTATGTCCTGCTTCATGGTGCGCGACGATATTACGTTCTTTCTCAGAAATAACACGAGATTTCTTAGCTGGACCTGCGATAACACGGTCTGTTGCTTCTTCAATATCTCGCATGTCGATTTTCTTCTTACCGTCACGAACTGCAACTAACGAAGCCTCGTTCAGCAAGTTTTCTAAATCGGCACCAGAGAAGCCTGGTGTTCTTTGCGCAACTGCTTTTAAGTCTACTGTTTCATCTAATGGTTTGTTTCTGGCATGTACATATAGAATCGCTTCACGGCCTTTAACATCTGGACGACCGACTTGGATTTGTCTGTCGAAACGACCTGGACGTAATAACGCTGGGTCAAGGATATCAGGACGGTTTGTTGCCGCAATCATGATAATACCTTCGTTTTCGCCGAAGCCATCCATTTCAACTAATAATTGGTTCAATGTTTGTTCACGTTCATCGTGACCGCCGCCGACACCGGCACCACGTTGACGACCTACTGCGTCAATCTCATCAATGAAAATGATACAAGGTGCGTTTTTCTTCGCGTTATCGAATAAATCACGAACACGGCTGGCACCGACACCGACGAACATTTCAACGAAGTCAGAACCACTGATTGTGAAGAATGGCACGCCTGCTTCACCAGCTACGGCACGGGCAAGCAATGTTTTACCTGTACCTGGAGGACCGACTAAGAGTACCCCTTTAGGGATTCTTGAGCCCATATCTTTGAATTTCTTATTGTCTTTTAAGAAGTCGACAATTTCGATTAATTCTTGTTTTTCCTCGTCTGCACCGGCTACGTCAGAAAAACGTACACGACGTTTTTGGTTGTCGTACATTTTAGCTTTGGATTTACCAAAGTTCATCATACGACCGCCGCCTCCGCCGCCTTGCGCTTGACTAAGGAAGAATATGAATAATAAAGCAATAACCAATACTGGAATCAATGTTGAAAGAATACTAACAAATACGCTTTGTTTTTCTTCTTCTTTAACTGTAAATTTTAAATCTTTTTGTTTTTGTGCTTCACCTGTGACTTTTTGTAAGTCTTTTTCGTTATTATATAGCATCGTTGAAGAATAATCTTCACCGTTCTTGGTCTTTCCAGTGATCATATAAACGTTCTGCTCAGGCTGAACTTCGATTGATTTCAAATCGCCTTTTTCAAGTTTTTCGAAGAACTGTGTATATGATAGTTGTTTCGGCATATTGCCGTTACCATTCAGCCAGGAAAATAAACCGAATATAAAAACGCCAATGATTGCGATTACAAGCACATTGCGAAAAGCTTTCTGCATGCGTTTTTTCCTCCTACTCCAATAATAAAACTAACAAAAATTGTAACACAATATAACTTTTAATGGCTAGTATTTCAACTTTGTAGAAAAAGTAAGCCTACTATAGTATTCATTTGTCGATTATTTTTGATAAATCTCTGGTTTCAATGTTCCGATGTATGGCAAGTTACGGTAAAATTCCGCATAATCCAAGCCGTATCCGACTACGAATTCATCTGGGATTTTTCTGCCTACATATTTTGCTTCGATATCTGCTTTACGACGGTTTGGTTTATCTAGCAATGTGACGATTTCTAAAGAATTCACACGACGAGATTTCAATAGTTCAGTAATTGATTTCAAAGTTGTACCCGTTTCTAGAATATCTTCTACGATTAATACATCTTTATTCTCAATAGAGCTGCCTAAATCTTTTAAGATTTTAACTTCTCCTGTAGATTCTGTACCGCCGTGATAGCTTGATACATCCATAAAATCAATTGCTAAATGTGTATCGATGCGTTTGATTAAATCTGACATGAACATTGCTGAACCTTTTAAAATGCCTACACAAACAAGGTCTTTATCGGCATAATCTTCTGTGATTTTTGCTCCCAGTTCACGGCAGAGTTGCTGGATTTCATCTTCCGTCATCAATATTTCTTTTAAATCTTCCTTCATTTCGGCTACACTCCTAAATTTATTATCTCTAATTTCCCTTCATAATCTGCCGCAGTGTACAACGTACCTACTGCAATAATCTCCCCTTGTTTATTAAGCAATATGGGCAATCGCTCACGTTCAAATTTAGGAACTTTGCGATTGATCATTAAGCGGTTGACTTTCTGATGGCCTTCTTTGTTTGGTAGTACGAAGCGATCTCCCGATTGTCTCGAACGTATTACCATTGGGAAGTCCGAACCCTCAATATCATCATGAACTATAATGCGGTATGTACCATAATCATAATAACCTGGTTGTGTAATCCGCTGTGGTGTCGTCTCGTTTTTTGTGCAACCCATTATTATAAATTTATCATACACAATTTGAATATTCCATTTATCTGTCGCATAAATTATCGCTTGAGATTGAGAATTTTCAATTTGCGCAAACCATTCTTGATACGCTTGTTCAGAAATGGGGGCGCCTGTTACATATGCCTCAAGCAATTGATCCAGCACGATTGTTTTTAACGAATGCGACAATCTATTGAATGCAGTACGGTCTACCTGAATCATTTCTGACTCGTGCGTAACATGTTGTTTAATAAAATCATCTGCTGCTTGATGCAGTAAATCGAATTGCTCATCATGCCAAGCTTTCAACTTTAACAACTGCGCAGTATCTAGGTGGTCATTCGAATCAATGGTTGGAAAAATGCGATTACGAATATCGTTACGTACATAATGATTATCTTGGTTAGACGCATCTTCGAAATACGGCACCTGATACTCAGCTTGATACGCTTTAATAGCTTGTTTATCGGTATGCAGTAAAGGTCTGACTAAGCGATAACCGCTTCTCTCCTCTACTCCCTGCATCCCAAGTCTGCTTCTTGTAGACCGTCCTGTCATAAGACGATAGAAAATCGTCTCTAACTGGTCATCTAAGTGATGTGCTGTCAACAAAACAGTAGCACCTAATGCTTTCATTTCAGACTCAAACCAAGCATAGCGCTTTTGACGTGCATCTTGTTGAATGCTCTTACCTTTATTAGTCAATGCGGATAAATCCAATTCGTGGGTGCTAAGCGGGATATGATGTTGCTGGCAATAACGTTCTAAGAAAGCCGCTTCTTCTAAAGAAGCCGATCTGATTCCGTGGTTGACATGTAGCACGGTCAGTTGGCGATATGTATGTTGATAGTGTGTGGTCAACATATGTAATAATACCATGCTGTCGACACCTGTGGAAACCGCTAATGCAAGATGGTCATTTTCAGACCAGCCTTCTGTATAAATATTCATATCCTCACCTCGTCCTTATTTGAAATATACGCATGGATAAAATTTCAGACAAAAATAAAAGAGACTGTTCCCTTCGAAACAGTCATCTGCTTTATGTTGAATTATCGTCTTGAACCTCTTCCGCCGCGTCTTGATTCAGCTTGGCGTTTGATAGACGTCATTTTTTCTTCGCTATCTTTTAAGAAGTTGCTTAATTTCTTTTCAAAGTCTTCTGGTTTGTTATGTGATGGTTTGCCATGACCACCATGGCCGCCTCTATGATGTTGTCTTTTCGGACGATCTTTCGCTTTTTTAATTGAAAGACTGATTTTACCGTCGTCAGCAACAGATAGTACCTTAACTTCTACTTCATCTCCAACAGACAAGTGATCTTCCACATTTTCAACATAATTGTCTGCAACTTCACTGATGTGAACTAAGCCACTTTTCCCTCCAGGCAATTCTACAAACGCACCAAATTTTTTGATACCAGTGACTTTCCCTTTAAGCTTGCTTCCTACTTCGATTGACATATCCTAAATAAATCCTCCGATTTCTTTCAATTTTACTTAACTCTATTATATGCTTGTTGTGCTAATTTAACAATGGCATATCAGTTAAAACAGTTAGATATTATACTTTTCTTACATTAAAAACACATTAGACGTTATTTTCCTTCTTTTTTCTTCTCTTCAGGTAATTTAAAAATGACTTCCCCATCATTACTTAAATAATAATCGTCACGTGCGACTTTCTCTATATACTCTTTGTTATTCAAATTATTCAATTGTTCTTTCAAAGCAATTTCTTCATCCTGCTGTTTTTGGAACTTTTCTTCTTTTACTTTACGTTCCTGCGCATCTTCAGCATTGCTTCTTGTTTGAGAGATAACCATGACAGAAAGGACGATAATGATTGCGAGTAAAATCCCCGCAAAGAGCATAATACGACGTTTAACCACACGCTTTTTCATTTCGCGCTGTCTTTTTCTTCGGTTTTCGTTCTCGATATACCTGTTTTCCATATGCTCTACTTTTCTAGCCATGGTATGTCACTCCTTAGTCATTCTCATTAATACGTTCTTCTTTCACTAATTCATACATGCCTTTCGCATTCTCTTTCGACGCATGTTCGCTTAATCCAGTGACACGAATTGTAATCACACGTTGTCCGAAACGAATGACGATTTCATCACCGATTTTGACATCCGTACCTGCTTTAGCTGTGTTGTTATTCACTTGAACACGGCCTTGGTCACTGACTTCTTTCGCAAGTGTACGGCGTTTGATTAAACGAGATACTTTTAGATATTTGTCTAATCTCACGTTATTCCCCTTCTTTCTTTTCCAACAAAGCTTTTAATTCCGCTTCACTATAGTCTTTATTTTTGACTTCATCATACAACGTCATAAAATGGTCTGCAAATACTTTCTCAAATTTCACACGCGGCGTTTTGCCTTCTTTCGCTTTTGCTTCTGACCAAATACCTTTTAAGTCTTCGATATTTTCTGCTTTTGCGTCCGCAAACACATGCGGATGACGTCGAATCATTTTATCATTTAAACTTTCAATCACTTCAGTGATATCAATATAACCTTCTTTTTTGCCGATAGCCGCATGCAACAGCACTTGCAACAAGATATCGCCCAGTTCTTCAATCATATGCCAGTCATCTTCATGATCGATGGCTTCAAATAATTCAAATGTCTCTTCTAAGAGATAACGTTTCAATGTTTCGTGTGTTTGTATTTTATCCCAAGGGCAACCTTTGTCATCATCTACTAACGTATCAATCACTTTAACCGCATAATCAAAATCACCATGCATTAAAGTTTCATCTTCAATACGCGGAATAAAGACGCTTGTTAAATTACTGAAGATATCATGACGATCTAATTCGTATAAAGGCGTCTCAATTAATGTCGCTCCTGTGTTACGGGCACCATCTACAATATAAACGCTATAATCATCAGGATAACGCTCCATCAATGTCAGCTTTAAATCTCCTGCTGTCATTGCGCTATACACTTGCGTGATCAACGTATGCGTACGGATATTCAGCTGTTCTGCTTTTAAAGCTGTTCCATCTAGTAAAGTGAAGCCTTCATTTGGGTCCACTTGTACCGCTTCAAACACATCATCAATGAAACTCTTACCGCCAAGCACTTTCACTTCAACCTCTGGATGCGACTGCGCATAGGCTGTCAGCAACGCTGTTGTCGTTTCTGCCACACGCGGATGACCTGGCACCACATAAACGACATCTTCTTGTTGTGCCGCTTCAATTATTTGATCAACAATCGCTTGGTACACTGCTTCAAACGCATCATGTGCTTCATATACTGGGTCAAAACTTGACCACTCTAATTGCGGTACTTCTGTTTTTAGCGCCTCAACCACAGGATGATCTAGTGTACGTGCATAAATATGAGTTTGCTGGGTCAAATAGCGGTAAATCCCTAAAGGCAATTCATCTAAACCATAGTTGCCTAAACCTACAATTGTAATGGTATGACTCATCATTTTCGTCCTTTCTTCAAACGGTATAATTTATCTCCGAACGGCATATGCTGCAATTCACGATAAGTTAATAAATTCAATGTCGCAATCGCGATAATAACTACCGCAACACCAACGAGCGCCGCAAGCAGTAATTCTACCATACCTGTTAAACGCCCTTCTGTCGGTGTCATCCACATAATCAGCTGTACTGCCGCAGTCATCGCAATGACTGTCATAAGCAGCTTCGAGACAAAATTACGCATGTGACGCAAGCGATAGAATTGTAACGTTCGCCACTGCAAGATAAACGCAAACAAACATAATGACAGTACCGTACTGACACTTGCCCCGATAATACCGATGTTCGGAATCAATACAAAATTCATTATTAATTTTATAACTGCACCTAAGCCGAAAGCAATCAGAATCAAACGAGATTGTCTGCGTACTTCTAACAAAGCAATATTCACCATAATCAACGAAACACAAATGACCGTCAACATATAAATAACGAGCGTAGCGGTTAAGACATCATTTTTAAAGAACACACGGTTCATTAAAGGCAATAAATTCATTAATCCTGCGCCCGCCGCAACACTGATAGTCATCGTAATCTTCAACGTCGCATCCGCATATCGGTTCATACGTTCAAAGCGTTGTTCTGCAAACGCATTGGTTAATAAAGGAATCAACACAAAACAAAATGTTGTCGTCACAATTAAACCGATTTGAATAAAAGATGCGCCACGGTCATAAATCCCTTTTTGCACAATCGCTTCTTTAAACGATAAGCCATAATACTGCAAGGTGCGAATCACTGAGAAACTGTCCATCAATTGCCATGTCGTCACAATAAGGTGACTCGCTGAAAAGATAATAATCGCTGCAGTCAAACGTTGCCATACGACTTTAGTCATCTCATCTTCACGCAAGGCAAACTCAAATTGAAACGGTCGTTTCACACTTAAGAAGATAGTAGCCGCTAAGAAGCCTAAAGCTGAAGCTAAGATGGCCCAAGTTCCTACTCGATAAATCGACCAATCCAACTGAACAAACACTACAATCAACACCAAGATAATACCGACACGCACAATTTGTTCAATGACTTGTGAAAAAGCCGGCACATCCATTTGTTGACGTGATTGGAAGCTGCCACGCAAGACACCTAAACAACCGACGACCAAGAAACTGCAACTCGCCATACGGATCATCGGTGTCAGATGCATATCACCCATCAGATGAGCAATGACAGGTGCCAAAATGAAGATCAACGCAAATAAGATGAAACATACACCTTGTATACCAATCATGACATGACTGATTTTACGATGCGTCCAATGTGCACCGAAGTTTTGCGTCACAGCACTCGGTATCGCATTCATCGATAAAATCGTCGCAAGCGACAAAAATGGATATACTTGTTGGTACGCATATAGCCCCGCATCACCGAGTACGTTTTGGTATGGAACACGATATATCGCACTCAGTATTTTGACCATCACTAACGCCAAAGTCAGAATGACGACACCGCTGAAGGCTGATTTACGCTTCATCTGGAATGACCATACTTTCTTCTAAAGCTTTCATCAAGAATTTCAAGCGGTCAAACCACGCACCTGCTTTTTTATTTTTCATAAGTGTCACAGTCATCGCACCTTCAGACACACCAACTTTCATATCTCTGCCAAGCGGCAACGTCTGTTTAAAGAGTGCTTCACCATTGATATCTTCTGTTCCTTTTTCAGATAGATAAATTTCAATCGCTTTGCCTGTATCTTTAATTCGCGTTACGCCGACATGTAGGGCATGAATACGGATTTCAACGATGTCTAATAGACGTTCTACTTCAACCGGATAATCGTTGAAGCGGTCGATAAGTTCATCTTTGATATCCATTAACTCATTTTCAGTTTCAATCTGACGTAATTTCTTATAGATTTCAATTTTCGATTGTTCATTCGGTATATAAGATGTCGGCAAGTACGCATCAATATTCAATTCAATTTCAATTTCTGGTGTTTCACTTTCTTGTTTAATACCACGTTTTTCATTAACCGCTTCTTCAAGCATTTGTGAATACAAGTCGAAGCCGACAGAATCGATAAAGCCGTGTTGTTGTTTCCCTAATAAATTACCGGCACCACGGATATTCAAGTCACGCATCGCAATTTTGAAACCACTGCCGAGTTCAGTAAATTCTTTGATCGCTTGCAGGCGTTCTTCTGCAGTTTCTGACAATACTTTGTTTGTCGGATGTAAGAAGTAAGCATAACCAACACGAGAAGAACGACCCACACGTCCACGCAATTGATAGAGTTGGCTCAGACCGAAGCGATCTGCTTCTTCAATAATCAACGTGTTCGCATTCGGCACATCGACACCTGTTTCAATAATTGTCGTCGTCACTAAAATATCGTATTCGCCATTGACGAAACCAATCATCGTATCTTCTAGTTCACGTTCTGTCATACGGCCATGTGCCACTCCAATGGTCGCATCTGGCATCAACATTTGAAGCTGTTCTCTCTTTTCGTAGATGGATTGTACACGGTTGTATAGATAGAACGCTTGACCGCCACGCGCAAGTTCACGCTCCAAAGCTTCTTTGATAAAGTTCGTGTTTTGTTCTAACACGTAAGTTTGGACTGGGAAGCGGTTTTCTGGTGGCGTTTCAATCACAGACAGGTCACGTACTCCTAACATACTCATATGGAGTGTTCTTGGGATCGGTGTAGCTGTTAAAGTTAAAACATCCACATTCGTTTTCAGTGTTTTAATTCGTTCTTTATGACGAACACCAAAGCGTTGTTCTTCATCGACAACTAATAGACCTAAATCTTTATACTTCACATCTTTTGCGAGTAATTTATGTGTACCCACCACGATGTCGATGGTACCGTCTTTTAAACCTTGTTTCGTTTCTTTGATTTCTTTAGGTGTACGGAAGCGGCTCATCAATTGAATATTTACCGGGAAATCTTGCATACGTTCCAACAACGTTTCATAGTGCTGTTGCGCTAGAATAGTCGTTGGTACTAAGAAAGCGACTTGTTTCCCTTCCATGACTGCTTTGAAAGCTGCACGTAATGCCACTTCGGTTTTACCGTAACCGACATCACCACATAACAAGCGGTCCATTGGACGTTCTTTCTCCATGTCTTCTTTGATTTCATCAATAGATTTGGCTTGGTCCGCTGTTAAATCATAAGGGAAGTCCATTTCGAATTCGTGTTGTTGTTCTGTATCCGGTCCGAATTGATGCCCTTCTGCCATCTCACGCTCACGATACAGTTCAATAAGTTCATCCGCAATATCTTCAACACTCTGTTGAACTTTGGCTTTGGTTTTCTTCCACTCTGTACCGCCAAGTTTATTTAATTTAGGCGTTTTATCTTCTGATGCCACATATTTTTGAACTTGATCCATTTGATCAACCGGCACAAAGAGTTGGTCTGTTCCCTTGTATTGAATTTTAATATAGTCTCGGTGTACATCACCGACTTCAAGCGTTTCAACGCCTAAATAACGCCCTACACCATGGTGCACATGAACAACATAATCGCCGACTTTCAAGTCTTGATAAGATTTGATGCGTTCTGCGTTAGTCATCGTCGGTGTACGTTTCTTCGCTTTTTTCTGTTTAGATTTAAACAACTCGCGTTCTGTCACGACCGCAAGCGACATATAAGGTAACTCAAAGCCTTCAGATAGACTGCCTTCGACAATAACTGCGTGTCCACCTTGAATATTCGCACTCGCACCCGCTTCTACAATCGGAATATGCATTTCATTCATCATGGCTTTGACACGTTCTTTTTTCGTTTCTGTTTCGACTAGTACCATAACTGTGTATCCGTTGTTGATATAACGTTGGAATTCAGAACGCATAATGTCATATTGACCATAAAATTGTTGGACAGGTTTACTTGAGAATTTGATAATGTGATCTAATTTCACTGGCATACTTGCGGTAAACAGTGTGAAATAAGTAATGTTACGTGTTTTAATCAAGTTTTCAAAGGCATCATCGTCTAAGAAATATTGACCGATAAACCCTTTACCGCTTTCAATCAACTGCTGCATAAAGTCATTGACTTCAGACATCAATGTTTCTTCTGTATCTTTGACACGGTTATATTCATCAACAACGATGATCGCATTATTACTGATGTAATCGACCAGTGTCGCAGGTTGTTCGTACATAAAAGCGACCAATCTACGAATCACTTGGTGGTCAATAAAGTTCGTATCAAATTGTAAGAAGCTTTCATACGTATCTTTGACATCTTGACGTACAGCTTTTTCAATTTTAGGACGTGTTGTTTCATAAGCCGTTTTAAGTTCTGTTTTAATACGTTTCAAGACGTCCTCTGTGATGATATAGTCACTTGCTGAAGTGATATGAACATCGTCTTGGTTTGCTTCTGAACGTTGGCTTTCCACATCAAATTGACGAATTGAATCCACTTCAGTATCGAAGAGTTCAATACGTACAGGTTCACCAATCAATGGATAAATGTCAATGATGCCCCCACGAACTGAGAATTCACCGATATGTGACACGACACTTTCTCTGCGATAACCCATATTAACGAGTTTGTTGAAGAATGCATCGACATCAATGTCATCTCCGACTTTCAAAGTGATTTGGTGGTTTTGCCACATCTCTACAGGCGTCTGTAGTTTTTTTAGGCCGTTCAAAGGTATGATAAAGAACCCTCGCTGGCCTTGTGCTAAGGCAGTAAGGGTGCGCACACGTTCGCTCATCAACTGCGGACTTTGTGTGGAGAATTCTTCAGTCATGATGTCTTGAAGCGGATATTTGTATATGTCTTCTGCTTCGATATACTGTTGTAAGTCTGCTTCTAATTTATCTGCTTGGTATAAGTTATTTGTCACCACGACCATCGGGCGATTTGAAGACAGATATTTTTCTGCCATTACTGTCGCTTTCGCTGCACCGGATAAGCCAGTGACTAAGACATTTTCATGTCCAAATACATCGTTTAACTCTTCATATCGTTTATCTTTATTTAAATAATCTGTAATTATTGATTTCACTTAGCCTCACCATTATATTCATTCATCACATGGTCGAAACGCGAACTCGCGATAAAATCTTCCACCGCATGTGCAGAATGTTCTATTACTTTTTGCATTGTTTCCATTTCTTGTTTTGAGAATTTCTGCAAGACATAATCTGGTACAGACATACCGTTGGTCGGTCTTCCGATACCGATACGGATACGTTTGAATTGATCTGTACCAAGATGTTGAATAATCGATTTCATACCATTATGACCGCCGGCACTGCCCTTTTGACGTAAACGGACTTGTCCTTGTGCTAAATCCAAATCATCATAGAGCACTAATAAGTCTTCAACATCTACATTATAGTAATCCATTAACGGACCGACAGCTTCTCCTGATAAGTTCATCAAAGTCATCGGTTCAATGAATAATACTTTGTCACCTGCGACACGTTCAATCGTATACGCGCCACGGAATTTTTGTTTATCTAACTTTAATTGATTAGATTCCAATAAATAATCTATTACTTCAAACCCGATATTATGTCTGGTTTGTTCAAATCGTTTACCGATATTGCCTAATCCGACAATACACTTCATGCTTTTCTGCCTCCATCTCTTCTTTTCTTTTGATTTGGCATCGGTCATCTACACCGATGTCTATGTATCGCTTTATTCCCTATATTAACACAAATCAGGATAAACCCT
The DNA here is from genome assembly GCF_001812305.1 of Staphylococcus sp. HMSC056G08. Lineage (NCBI taxonomy): Bacteria > Bacillati > Bacillota > Bacilli > Caryophanales > Staphylococcaceae > Staphylococcus > Staphylococcus sp. HMSC056G08. The sequence continues at coordinate 6,667 of NZ_KV808513.1, read as the reverse complement.
GACACGTAAAGCATGTAATATGACGCAATAAAAAAAGCCGATCACACAAAAATGTGAACGGCACAAATATAAGAAAAAATTATTCTTCTTCTTCGTCTTCTTTGTTTTCTCCAACAACTTCTGGTTCTGGAGTATCAGCGTCGCCTGCTTCAACTTCTTGGATTTCTTCTTCGCTTGGTCCTTGAGTTGGAGGTGTTACAGTTACAACTGTATCTTCAGGATCGTTTTCGATTGTGAAGTCGCCTGTTACTTTCAAGTCTTGAACTGCGATAGTGTCACCGATTTCTAATTCAGTGATATCTGCTTCAAGATATTCAGGAATGTTGTCTGGAGTTGCAGTAACTTCAACGTAGAATAATGGTTGGTCAACTACGCCGCCTTCTTTAGCGCCTACTGCTTCACCAACTAAGTGTACAGGTACTTCAACAGTACGTTCTTCAGTCATGTTGATTGCTAAGAAGTCGATGTGTGTAACTTGGTTTTTAAGTGGGTCGTATTGGTAGTCAGCTACCATTACTTTGATTGTTTTAGAACCTACACCTAAGTCAATAACACCGTTACGTCCAACTTCACGGATAACTTTGATGAATTCTACTTCATCAACTTTAACTGATACGTTTTTTTGGCCGTAACCATACATAACTGCTGGTACTTTACCTGAGTTTCTGATTGCTGTTAAATCAGAACGTCTTTGTTTACCTTGACGGATAATAGACTTTAATGAAGCCATTTCCTTTTTCCACCTTTCGTATATGAGATATCAGATCGTTGCTTATAATAAGCGTTCAATAGTCAATCTCTCCGGCACTTGCCCATCGGTTGTTTGACCGCTTGCAAGTGTTTGATATGTTCGTTACAGAAAGTCACGAACGGAATTATTATACACATTTTTACAAATTACGTCAACTGCTCATTTGATTTAATACCGTGAAAATGAAAAAACTGCAGCCAAAGACTGCAGTTTTAATCATTAGTCGAATAATACACTCACTGATTCTCTTTCGTAAACACGAACGATTGCTTGAGCAATTAATCCAGCAATTGATAATTCAGTTGTGTTTTCTGGTTTGCGACCATCGTCAAGGCGGATTGAGTTTGTCACAATCAATTCTTTGATTGCTGAGTTTTCAATACGTTCTTTCGCTGGTCCAGAAAGTACAGCGTGTGAACAACAAGCATAAACTTCTTTAGCACCTTTGTCTTTCAACGCTTGTGCTGCTAATGTGATTGTTCCAGCTGTGTCGATAATGTCGTCAATGATAATTGCAGTACGTCCATCAATATCACCTACGATATTCATAACTTCTGCAACGTTTGGTTTTGGACGACGTTTGTCGATAATTGCGATTGGTGTTTTCAAAATGTCTGCTAATTTACGTGCGCGTGTCACGCCGCCGTGGTCTGGTGAAACCACAACTGTTTCTTCTGGGTCGATATCAGGATTGCTCTTGAAGTATTCCGCAAGAATCGGTACACCCATTAAGTGATCGATTGGAATATCGAAGAATCCTTGAATTTGTGGTGCGTGCAAGTCTAAAGCGATCATACGGTCTGCGCCTGCTACTTGAATCAAGTTAGCAACTAATTTCGCAGTAATCGGCTCACGGCTGCGTGCTTTACGGTCTTGACGTGCATAACCATAATAAGGAACCACAATGTTAATTGTTGCCGCAGAAGCACGTTTACATGCATCTATCATAATCAACAATTCCATTAAATGTACGTTAACCGGATAAGATGTAGGTTGGATAATGAAGACGTCGCAACCTCGGATACTTTCTTCAATATTGATTTGGATTTCGCCGTCACTGAAACGTTTTACCGAACATTTCCCTAATTCAATTCCAATGTTATCCGCTACTTCACGTGCAAGCGGCTCATTTCCTTTCAACGAGAAAATCTTTAAAGATGAATTTTTATATTCATTAGCTAACATTTATAGTCCTCCATTTATTTGCATTCATGCGTCGTTCAGGTCGAACTGATACATAACATCCTATTTAATTTTACTGAATTGGACAAGATACATCAATAGTTGTTAGTCGTTATTTTTATTTAAATAGCCTGGTTTTGTTGTTTGTCTTGCGCGTGCAAGGGCTAAACTGTCATTTGGAATATCGTCTGTAATCGTTGAGCCAGCGGCGATTAAGACACCATCACCGACTGTTACAGGTGCAACTAGATTTGTGTTGCAACCGATAAATGAATCTTTTCCGATAATTGTTTTAAATTTATTTTTACCATCGTAATTGACTGTAATCGAACCACAACCGACATTCGTACGTTCGCCGATTTCAGCATCTCCGATGTAACTTAAGTGCGATACTTTCGCACCATCTTTAAGTTCTGCTTTCTTCACTTCGACAAAGTTGCCGACTTTCACCTCATTACCTAAATGTGCGTTTGGTCTTAATTGTGCGAATGGACCTACTGTTGTATCATCGCCGACTGTCGCATCATTGACCACTGATTGTTTAATTGTCGTACGATTACCGATAGTACTGTTATTAACATCTGAGTATTGACCGATAACTGTATCTTCACCGATGACAGTGCCTTTACCTAAATGCACACCTGGTTCAATAATTGTATCCATACCAATTTGTACATCGGCTTCAATATACGTTGAAGCTGGATCAATTAAAGTGACACCATTACGCATATGATACTCATTCACACGTTCACGATAAGCCGCTTCTGCTTTACTTAACGCAACACGGTCGTTCACTCCCATAATTTCATCAAAGTCATCAGTACGATAAGCGTCTGCGATTTTACCCGCTTCAAGCGCTAACGTAATGACATCTGGTAAATAATATTCACCTTGTGCATTATCGTTTTTAACTTTTTCTAATAACTCGAATAATAAAACGTTATCGAATGCGAAAATACCTGTACTGATTTCATCGATTTCGCGTTCAGCTTCTGTCGCATCTTTTTGTTCTACAATTTTAGCCAAACGGCCATCTTGATCTCTGACAATACGACCATATCCGAATGGATTGTCAGCTGTCGCAGACAGCACTGTAACACCTGCTTGTTGTGCTTCATGGTAATCTGCCAAAGCTTTTAATGTTTCAGGTGTGATAAGCGGAGTATCGCCGCACACGACCAACGTTGTGCCTTCTTTACCTTTCAATTCATCAGCTGCCATTTTCACAGCGTGCGCTGTACCTAATTGTTCCTCTTGGAAGCTATAAGATGATTGACTTCCTAAAGTTTCTTTAACACTTTCAGCACCGTGTCCGACGATTGTGACAATTTCATCTGTTCCTGCTTGTTTCACGCTGTCGACCACATGCTCAATCATACTTTTGCCCGCTACTTTATGTAGCACTTTGTAAAGTTTCGATTTCATTCTGGTACCTTTACCAGCTGCTAATACTACCGCATATCTCTGCATGACTGCGAACCCTCCAATAATTTTACACTTCGTTATTATTATAAATTAAGGTAAGTTGCACTTTCAAGACTCACCCTTACATCCGTTTGAGGAGATAAGCTGAACAAGTCTGTTTTATCATAGCATATCTTTTTAATATTTTACACAATATTGTTTGGTGATAAAAAAGACTCGTGCATTCAAGTTATTCAGCCCATCAAATGGTATAAAAAACCCTCGATCACATGACCGAGGGTTTAAAAGTTACATTTCTATCTTTAAGCTTTTAATTAAGCTTCTTCGTTATCATTATCTTCTGATTCTGATGGTTTCGCATTCTTATCTGGAATGACTTCATCAGTTTCATCATATACTTTCATCACTGCATCTTGAATTTCTTGTCTCATATCTGAATTAATCGGATGCGCGATGTCACGGAATTCACCATCTGGTGTGCGTTTGCTCGGCATTGCGACGAATAGACCTGAGTTGCCTTCAATTACACGCAAATCATGGACTACGAATGCGTCGTCTAGTGTGATTGACACTAGTGCTTTCATTCTTCCATCAGTTTGTATTTTTCTAAGTCTTACATCTGTCACTTTCATGTAGTGAGCCCCCCTAGTATATCTCTCTATTATCTTATAGAAGCTTACAATATTTAATTAAAAATTATTTTCCTTTAACTTGAGCGATAACCTCAATCTCAACTTTTACGTCTTTTGGCAGACGCGCAACTTCCACACAGCTTCTTGCTGGTTTATGCGCATCGAAGTATAAGCCGTAAACTTCGTTGATTTCTTGGAAATCGTTCATATCTTTAATAAAGATATTTGCTTTAATCACTGAATCCATATCGGCACCCGCTTCTTGTAAAACCGCTTTAAGGTTTTCAAGTACTTGACGCGTTTGTACCTGTACTTCATCACTGACAAGTTCATTAAATTCATTTAGTGGAATCTGTCCTGAAGTGTAAACCAAATCATTCACGACAACTGCGTGTGAATAAGGGCCTAAAGCTTCAGGCGCTTTATTACTGTGAATCGTCTTCATGTTGTTGACCGCTCCTTTATGAGAATTTAGATAAAACATTGCCTTGTTCGACTTTAAAGTCCTGATTGTATTCATCTACATCAGACAGTCTTACCAAGGAAGTATAATCTTCAATCAATCTTTGTTTGACTTCTTTAGATTCTACAAGTACTGATACCCCCTTGACATGCGCTTTAAACTCATTCATTAAATTCATCACGCCATTTATCGAGCCGCCCGCGCGCATAAAGTCATCGACAATTAATACATTCGAATTTTCTTTTAATGTGCGTTTCGACAAGACCATTGTTTCGATCTTGCGCGAAGAACCCGATACATAGTTGATAGAGACTGTAGAACCCTCAGTTACTTTATTATCCTTTCGAATAACAACTACTGGTAAATTTAATACATTTGCTACGGCATTGGCAAGAGATATCCCTTTTGTCGCAATCGTCACAATCGCATCTAAGTCTTCATCCATATAAATTGTCGCAATCAAACGTCCAACTTTATTCAACAATTCTGGATTGCCCATCAAGTCGGATAGGAATAAATATCCACCTGGCAATAAGCGCTCTTTTTCTTGAAGATGTACAATCACTTCATCAATCACTTGTTCTGCTTCTTCTTTGCTCATTGTAGGACGATATGTCACACCACCGCTTGCACCTGCAGTCGTAATCACTGTACCCAGCTTTTCTTTATGCAAGGTTTCGCGAACAATGTGGATGTCCTCACTGATTGATGATTTCGCTTGTTTAAATTTCTTCACAAAATGCGTCAATGGTATCAACTTGTTTGGATGGCTCATCAAATAATGAGTCATATACACAATGCGTTCGCTTCGTTTATAACGCAAGAGAATCCTTCCTTTCTTAACCTAGTAATCTGACTAAATAAACCTCGTTACAGCACCCGTGAACCGCGTTATATATGTTTTGTGCTTGCTTATAATGTTTCGCTAAGCTATATACCGTCGGGCCGCTGCCACTCATCAACGCGCCATCTGCACCGCTGTTAAGCATATTTTGTTTCAGCTTTTGAATGTCTGGATGCATGTCCATGGAAATCGCTTCTAAGCTATTAGATAACGACGCACAGATTTGCTTATAATCTCCGTCTTCAATTGCTTTGATACATGCATCTGATTGTGTCGCTTGCTGCGGTGTTTCTTCAATACGCAACGCTTGAAACACACAAGGTGTTGAAATGCCGACGTTCGGCTTTGCGATGACTACCCAAGCTTTCGGTGGGCGTTTCAACAAGCGTACTTTTTCACCATGTCCTGTACATACCGCTGTTTTGCTGTAAATACAAAAAGGCACATCAGAACCGACCTGACTTGCCAAACGACTTAAATCATCTAAGGACAAACCAAGTTCAAATAACCGATTCATTGCACGCATTGTGGCTGCTGCATCAGCAGAACCACCGCCAAGGCCTGCTGACACTGGAATTTCCTTTTCCAGCACAATCGTCACACCTTGTTGGATTTGATATGTTTCTTTCATCAGCATTGCTGCTTTATACGCTAAATTCTTCGCGTTTTCAGGCACAAAATTATAATCCACTTGTACAACAACACGTTGATCTTCACGCTTTTCAACAGTAACGCGGTCATTCAAGTCCACCGTTGTCATTACCATTTCAACTTCATGAAACCCATCATTTCTTTTATAAAGTGCATCTAAAGTGAAGTTAATTTTGGCAGGTGCCTTTTCATATATCATCTTACCGCCCACCTTTACTGTTAAATTTGCTTTAGTTCAGAAATGTCTGCTTCGCCTATCAGGCGACGAGAGAGGTTCCCTCTTCTTTCACAGCATTAAAATGACGTTCATCATTTGCATTAGTGTTATTATAACACGAACATTACCATATATCACAGTGCTTAATGTTATGAAAATGAAAAAGTTTTAACTAAGTTGCGAAGATGTTTTATATTCACGCTTCGTAAAGAGATACTTGCTGTTACTCAACTTCATACCTATGCATACAAATTGAAAATTTAACATAGGAATTCCAATTTTCGATTCACAAAGCAATCCGCACCATTACACAGCAAATAGCAAAACCACTACCACAAACTTAAAACTCTGTATAATGACTGGCACAATCTGTTCAAGTATTCAGAAGACCTTTGAGATCTGAAAATCCTCAAACTTAAAATAAAGCAAAATAAAAAGAGGAATCCTGAATCAGGATTCCTCTTTTTTAGGCTCTATACTATTTAGGACTGGTGATAATCAC
>NZ_KV808512.1:0-382 GCF_001812305.1 Staphylococcus sp. HMSC056G08 | reverse complement strand
TTTTATTTTGATGGAGAGGAGTGGGATAAAGACGTTTGGGATAGACGTAACTTACCTTTGCCAGATGATAAGGTTAACCCAACACAATATGAATATACAATTAACTTTAAAGGGTTTCGGAATACATATTTTAAACAGCTTGTAAAAAGATATTGTAAGTTAAGATTGAACATGGATAGCTTTTCCTATGTAAGTGATATTGCCCAAAAACTTAAAGAGTTCTTTAATTTTCTGGACATAAAGTTTAAACAAGTTCAGAGAGTACACCAATTAACGAGAGTGGAAATTGAAGCATATTTAAGTGAACTAAACATGATGGGAATAAAACCTAGTACAATAACTGGGAGGATCTCTATATTGGAAGGACTATTTAGTACCCTTC
>NZ_KV808511.1:0-203 GCF_001812305.1 Staphylococcus sp. HMSC056G08 | reverse complement strand
GATATTATCGACAAAGGTTATTTAAATGGAGTTCACGATGAAATTGGTGTAGTTACATTTGGTACTGGCTTTGACAGTGACGGTTCCCAATCTGAAAGTTGGTTAGGTTGGGTGACAGATAAAGGTTCGTCAGTTCTTGATGTCCATGAAAAATGTGAGGTAATTGGTAATGTATTTGAAAATAAAAATTTATTAAGTGAGGA
>NZ_KV808510.1:0-4427 GCF_001812305.1 Staphylococcus sp. HMSC056G08 | reverse complement strand
ATATTCCATTTTGGGAATTTGGTCGCAAAAAAGGTCAGGTCGTTTAACTCAAATCCTTGATATGACGGGGTTCATCGAAGCCCCCGCCGAAAAATTTATATATTTTCATGAATTTTATTATGGCAGCTAAAACAAACCGTCTCTAAATTTTCCATATCCAGCCTTTTCGACCAATCCCGTTTCAATTCAACCTTATGGTGAACGATCAAATCTTTGTCATTTACAACACCATCAGCCAAGCACTGTTGGCATAAGTAGTTATCACGCAATAATACTTGCTTACGCAGTTTGCGCCACTGTGTACTATGATAAAATTTTGTGTATTTACTGTTTTGTGTGTTGTACCTAACCTCTTTGTTGTACCTTTTGGTATTGGCTTTCCTATACTCTTGCAACTCGCTTTGACTATAAGTTCTGTTTCCTAAACGAATTTTTGGTTCTTTGAAACTCAAATTCATTTCAACTTCTTTCAATTAACTTTTGTTCTTTCAATTCTTAATAAAGAAACTCAAATCAATTTAAGAATAAAAAGAAAAGACAAAACGAAATAGAAACTAATCTAAAACATTTTGTCTTTCAATCCAAGAAACAATTATGATCTGCAAATTGATGATAAAGTTCATACAATCAATAATCATTTCTTTATTCTCTTTTGCTAACTCAAATCATTTCTGCATTTCAATCCTATTTATTAACTCGATTCATCTTCTAAACGAATGAGTTCAGTTCTATTCAATATGACTTGAGCTTGTATGATGTCCTAGACACTGCACTATGTATAAGGCACAACGCATAGCGTTAGGGATTAGTGGCCTTATTACATGTGCTGCTTAACTATGGTACATCCAAAGCGCACCACCTTTAAACAGTGCGCCTTAATAATATAGTGTATTGAAGTTATGGCGCATGTGACTAACGCCCTTCTTATTACTGGTCTAGGTAATTATCCTACACTACCATAATATGTGGTTATCGCGTGAACTTCCACACTATCAAAAGTTCGCTACTCTGTGACAATCCAACCAATACGCTTGGCTGTTTCTCTCATCATCTGGTTGCGCATTCTTAATGTTGCATTGCGACTGATTATCTTATCGTCCTTCCTTTGCTTAGTCAACTCATGGGCAATATCCTCCCACTCATATATCATCAAGTCTTTTTCCCAGTAACGATACTGTGCAATGAGTCGTTGTTCCTGTGTAGCATTTCTATATACATCTTCGACTGCTTGGATAGTAGCACTCAAGTTTCTATACAAATTATCTTCATGCAGCTTGATGACTTCTTTCTCGACTGGACTGTTAGGCAAGTTAGATTTACCGCCTCCTACATTTTCATCTCTCGGTGTATATAGTAGTTCATATCTTCGATAGGACAATTGACCTCTTAATTTATCTATGTCTTTCCAATACTTCTCTAACATTGGAATATCTTCTTTGCCTAAATTCACCAGTTCCCCTCCACTAACAAATAATGTATACACCTATTATAACATTTAATTATCATTTACACTTATCGTGATAACCTTTAATTATCAAATTATCTATAATAATATCCTTCAACTTTAACTCTCTATCCAACTCTCTATTCGCCATGTAAAGCACAAGAGAGAGGAGAGCGAAGAGAATGGTTAGTGCTATCCACATATGCTACAACTCCTTTACATAAGTATTAAGTGCTAAAACTTTAAGATCATACTTTGTCGCTTCTTCGCTAGCTTCTCTATGTGTACGATATTCTTTTGCTTTCGAAATATCATCAGTAGTTTGCATTACTTTTTCTGTTAGGTTTTCGTTATTGACGTACATCTTAACTACATCTTGGAAATATCTACCATTTTCACTTTTTAATACAAATGACACTTTGGTTGGCATTGACCCATTTTTTTCTGGAAGTTCTTGAATTATTGATCTTTTAAATTTTAAATAATTTAATAAATTATTTTCATCTTTTATTTTCTTTTCTCGATAACGTTGAATTTCTTCTCTAGATTGATTTAATTCTCTTTCAGTCTTTAACCATTTGTATAATGTGTACGCCCATATAATAAATAGAATAATTATAGGTAGCCAATACTCTAAATCCACTACTCACTCACCTCTGCTTTTAAATCAGTAAGATGCATATGATCGTGTATATCGAAGTCTGCAGGTGCTTCCACATCATCGTTCTGTGTACGGTAAATAATGTACTGTTCAGTGATGTATTTAGCTGCTTCGTATAGTGCAAGCGTTAAGATAATTTTAAATATAGTTTTAATCATTGTCTTCCTCCAAAATTAACGATTCGATGTATTCTGTTTTAACCCAACACTTCTTTTTAATTAAATTTTCAACATGCACATATCCGATGGTATTTAAAATATTTTCAGCATACTCATCGAATGACTTATGCGTATATGCGAAATAGATATTATTACTGCACGTTATTAATTTTATTTTATTCATCTTCTACCTCCTAAAAGCAAGGCGGACGAACCGCCAAGCTGTTTAATATCCTGTGCTACGGTATGCGCAGTGTACGTAAGATCTTCTGCTTTCCATCCACACTCTCTTCTACTTAAACTCAAAATCAACTTCAACTGGGATGACAATAACCTTATAATTTTCATATAGTCTTTTGAACTCGTTGAACATTTGTCTTACACCATCAAGACCTATATTCTCACCTTGCAAAATAAATATTTCATTATTCCAACCACGATATATTATTTTAGTTCGTTCTCTCACTTACCCAGCACCTCTTTCACTTTTTGTAGTAGGTCTTTATTCTCCTGTGCTACCGTATGCGCCTCTGTTACCTTCATTTTCAAACTCTTCTATTTCTACCGGCTGCATATAAGAAACGGGTGCGATGACTAGCTGTGCTAAACGTTCGCCTTGTTTAACAGTTATAGGTCCATCACTGATATTATCTGTGATAATTCCAATTTCTTTATGGTAGGTTTGATCTATCGTACCCAACGCTACACGTAGTTTAGTTTTAAGTGATTTACCGGAACGTGGTCTGACTTGTGCTTCATAACCATAAGGTAAGTTAATTGCAACATCTGTTTTAACTACTACTGTTGTGTGAGGTTCTATCACTGTTGTTTCAGACACATATAGGTCTAAACCGGAGTCAGTTTCATTAGCACGTGTCGGCATTGTTGCGTTTTCAGATAATAATTTGATTTGTAGTTTAGTCATTGTCTGTGTCCTCCATAAAATTTCTATATTTCTCAATTTGTTCTTTCAATACTCTTAAAATAACTGCATCTGGTATATTTAGCTGTTCTTGATTAATGTACATACACGCCACTTCTTCAAAGGCTTGCGCTTTAACTTCTAATACTTTTATTTCTTTAACTAACTGTTCGTAATCACATGGTTTCACTCGACTTCCTCCTCACTTAATAAATTTTTATTTTCAAATACATTACCAATTACCTCACATTTTTCATGGACATCAAGAACTGACGAACCTTTATCTGTCACCCAACCTAACCAACTTTCAGATTGGGAACCGTCACTGTCAAAGCCAGTACCAAATGTAACTACACCAATTTCATCGTGAACTCCATTTAAATAACCTTTGTCGATAATATCGCCCTCATAAATCTCTTTTCCGTTTTTGTCTTTCAGACCAGTCGACATCATCACAATTCTATTAATGGTGCCATCTTTTTCGATTAAATCCAGGTCTTCAATATGGTCGAACCAAATAGTGAATCCCATATCAAAATCTTGTTGTTCACCATAACTCATGCCTTTCTGATAATCAGTTCTATGTCTTTCTCTATCAAACTCTCTGAATTTAGGTATCATTCCAATTCCTCCTGTTAATCAAATAATCCTCTTTCGCAACGATTGCAGTGATGCGTGTAGGGCTTGCATCAATCACAAACCCCTTTACACCATTGCGTTGTAACTCTTTCTCTAGTTGCGTTAAACTACGTCCTCGTGTGTCTGATTTGAAACGTTGTTTAATTGTGTTTGTAAGTTCTCTCATCACTTCACCAGATCGTTAGCTTTAATGAACTCTGCTAGTTCCTTATCTGTTTTAATAGTTTTAATATTGCGGTAGTGCATTCCAGACATATTGCCTACATAGTTGGTATCTTCAGTAAGCGGTATTACACTGAATGCTATTTCTCCATACTTGTTTTTGAGATAGTATTTATTTTTAGCTCCTTCCAATAAGCCCATTTAAAGCCCCTCCTTGAGACGTTGCGCATAATCGATGATTTTATCCAACTCTTTATCTAATGCGTCTTTACGACCCAGCCTTGTTGGATATTTAATAAGATTAAACTTCATTGCGCCTCTGAACTCTTCGGGTGTAAAGTGTTGTCTACAAAATTCGATAACATCAATATCACCTGTCCCTTGATAATGTTCAGGGATGTTTTTATAATCTTCAAAATGTTCAGCTTTCTTATCGAAGTA
>NZ_KV808509.1:0-6516 GCF_001812305.1 Staphylococcus sp. HMSC056G08 | reverse complement strand
CGTCTCTCAATGGCGACCAAACCGAAAGAGACGCATAAGAAACAATAAACCAGAGTGAACAAAACTCTATATCTACATTATAGCAGTTTTTGCTCTGGTATTCATCAGAGGTGACGAAATGAATAAAATTAATTTGGAATACGACACTCAAGTAAGTATGGTGTGGTATGACAGTTTAGACGCTGGTTCTTTTAAACAATTCTCACAACCTAAGTGGAGTGAGCTTATTAATAGATTAGCTATACCACAAATTAATAATAATAAATATAGTCATGGGGTTGCCGTTTATGGCGACCTTGCGGATAGTGATAAAGGTAAAAAATACCGTGCAGATAATAATGTGATCTATCGAGATGTATTGGTATTAGATTATGATGATATTTCTGATTTAAAGGCACTGAATGAAGCGTTTAAAGCACATTTAGGAGCATTTGCTTACTTTTGGCATACAAGTTATAACCACCACACAGAAGCCCCTAGATTACGCTTATTTATCCCTTTAAATAAACATATTAATGGCGAAAATTATCGTAAGTATACAAAGGTATTAGCTTCTAAAATTGGTCATAAAGTAGATGAAGGGTCGTATCAACCTAGCAGGGCAATGGCATTACCCGTTATAAAAGATAAAAACCGTGCGTTTGTATATAGATTCAATGACGCTCCAATATTGGATTGTCCTACTTTAGAAGGTTGGGCCAACGAGTTTAAACAAGAGGATAAGCCTATTACCGTTTCATACCATAAAAGACATAGTGCAGAACATTGGCAAAGTGTTTGCATGGGGGTAGGTGCTGGTGAACGAAACACAGTATTAACACAAATTATCGGATATTTATTGCGTAGATATGTAGATCCCAGCCTTGTATATGGTTTGGCTTATGGTTGGGCAAAGCAATGTACGCCGCCTATTGAAGATAAAGAAATCATCAAGACATTTAAAAGTATTTATTTAAGACACACACGAAAGGAGTGATTAAATGACCGAACTACCCACAGAAATTACAGAAATCGTCAATGATAGTAATGCTGCCGAGAGTATACCAACTAATTACCAAGTAGGTGATAATGGCTGGTTATATAAATTGGTGGAAAAAGGTAGAGGTAACGATAAGCAAGTTGTTCCAATTTTAATCACTTCAACACCGCCATTTATTACTAAAAAGTATAAAGATATTGAAACAAACGAGTTTACTTATGAAATGACCTTTAATAACGGTGGCAGAACTTACCAGTTTCCCGTGTTTGCTCGTGACTTAGCAGATGCTACACATTTAATCGGGCTAGCTAGCAGAGGTTTAGATGTAAACACTACAAATCGTACTGATCTCGTTAACTATATAAGCATGTATATGCGACTGAACCCGTTGCCTATAACAAATATAGTCACTCGATTAGGCCATGTAGGTAAATACTTTGTACATCCTTTGGATAGCGAAATTGAGTTGACGATTCATGAACATGGATATAAAAACATTGCGAACCAATTCAAGACTAAAGGTACATTACAAGGATACGCTGATGATGTCTTTAATCTTATATCCAATTCATACCCTGCCATGATGTTGTTATATGCGTCTTGTGGGTCGATATTGCTTCATGATTTCGATGTAGAACCTTTTATCGTCGATTTAAGCGGTGCTAGTTCACGAGGTAAAACAACAGCTTTAAAGGTAGCTAGCAGTGTGTGGGGAACTACAAAACTTATCAGTGAATGGAATACAACTAGAGTCAATATTGAACGCAAATCAGCATTCTTGAACAGCTATCCACTTCTTTTAGATGACTCAAGAAAAGCGAACCCTTATATGATACCAGATGTTATATATCAATTCAGCGGTGGTCGTGAAAAAGGTCGTGGGAACAAGTCGAGTATTGAAGTAGAGAGAACATGGCAAAACATTATGCTTTCAACAGGTGAAACCTCTTTAGCAGACAACGGCAATGAAAAAGCTGGTATCGGTGCTAGGGTTATTACATTGCAAGATGACCCATTTAATAGTGATGTTTCTTTTATTGACTTGTACGAAGGCATTAACAAGCAATACGGGACGTTAGGCATGGCTTTCATAGAACAATATCGCAAAAATAAAGAAGGCTACTATAACTCGTTTAAAAGCCATGAGAAACGACTTATTGAAAAAGCTGGAACAAATGAGATTGTCGCAAGAATAGGAAGGGCTTTCGCATTATTACAGGTAGCTGGTGAAATCATCAATGATATTGAAGGTTTTCAACATGATCCATACACCACGTTAGACCGAACTTATAATAAAATGCTTGAAACCAATAAGAACATTGATAAGCCTAAGCAGTTACTAGAAGGATTACTAGAAAAGTTGGATAGTGATAGAAACCATATCACTGGTGCAAATTATGGTGAAGTGTTAAACGGAACGGTCAAAGCAGTATTTAATAAAGATTACTTATGTGTACTTACAAATACTGTTAGAGAACATCTTGGGGATGAATTACATTCTATCACTAAGCAGTGGCAAGAAAGAGAATATCTTGTAACTGAAAATGAACGTACTGTAAAGCAAGTTAAATATAAAGGTATTAGATATAGAGGATATGCAATAAAAACAGAAGTAGTTGAGCGATTAGGTTTTGACTTTAGAAAGGAACGGTTGTAACAGTACCACAAGTACCACATCAGTACCACGTAAAAATAAAAAAGTGGTACTGGCTAAAGTCATATGTATCAAGGGTTTAACATAGATAGTACCACAAGTACCACGTTTTTTATTAATAGTATAAATAGTTTTTGTACACGTACATTTTTGTTTAAACATTATCAATATATAAATATATATACTTCAAAAAATGAGTGGTACTTGTGGTACTAATTCTTGAAAGCATTGGTACTAAAGGGTTTAAGCGATACCACAACAAATAAACTGCAGTGGTACTAGGTGGTACTGATGTGTGACCATGTTATTAAACAGAAATAATATTATAAGTTTAAAAATATTGTGGTGAAAAAAACCCACTAAAAACTAATGAATGGAGAAGTAAAACAATGAATATAGAAACTATAGATAATCAATTTGATACACGTGCAGGTACGTTATTAAGGTATTACACAGCATTATTAGAACGTAGTAGAAATAAACATTTTGCTTTCAAAATAAATGAAGATCCTTTTGATGTGGTCTATATCATGATGAAAGGCAGATTATACGGACACGTTTATATAAAAGACTGTAAGGTAAGACAATCATTTTTATTAGCGTCTCCAAAGCACATAGAGGGGCTTATTAGAAGCATACAAGGACATTATGCAGGCTATGAATTACATGACGGTCAAGTCGTTTCTATCAGCGATATGATGGCTGAATTCATGTTTGATAATGATTACTTTATATATGGGCTAGAGGCATTCGCAGAAAGTCATAATACAGACGTGTTCGAATATATGGAGAGAGACTTTAACATAGATGAACTCGAAGGTACTCAGTCCAGTAATGCTGATGTGGTAGGTAACTTAGAAATGTTATATCAGTTAGCTACAGGGATTAATGAACCATCACCCGAATTAGTAGAAGGCTTAAAGCTGGTGACTGAGTTCGTGCAAAATGAGAAGGCCACACAAGCTGATTACAAAACCTTAGAACAAAGGTTTAATGAACTCAAGGCTTCTTATTACGCAACAAACAGCTAATGCAGATATAGAGTTAAAATCTTTTTCTATGACCAAATGAAGTCAGCGCTGTCTCGTATTTCTCATCAATATAGGTCAATTAAGGGGGGTGATCGTTCTGAGAAAAATCATAGAAATAAGAAAGGAGTGATGAAATGGATAATGCGAAGAATAAGGTGCAAAAATTACCAGATGAACACCGCCAAGTCGTCAATGTGATAATTAATGCACCAAACAAACATATTACTAAAGAGAAGATTTTAAATCAATTAGACTATGATATCAATTCAACTAATGAGCGTTGGGTGCGTCGGATTATACGTGATTTATCAACAAATTACGGTTATCCAATCGGCTGCAGCTACTCACCTAAACAAAAAGGTTATTTCTTGATTACAACTCAAGAAGAAAAAGAACAAGCTATTAATAGTTTGAATAACTTGATAAGAGGAAGCGTACGCCGTCGTGATGTGATTAAAAGTATTAATATTAAAAATGAAAAAGAGGTAGTTAATTATGAGTAAAACAGTAAAAGAAAATTCAATCAGTATCTTTGATAAACAAATTTATAGTAAAAGATTACGTGCTAAAGAAGTTCAACAACAATATAATCAGCTGGTAGACCGTATTAAAAGAATCAGTGCTAAAATTACGCACTGCCAAAAACAAGATGAATACGCTGAAGCAACAAAATTAAAGCGTCACCAAGCGAATCTGGAACAAGAGTTATTGGAAGTAGATGAACAACTTAAAACATCGGAGTACAGTATTGCAGATGATGAGTTTACAGCCTTCTATGACGCGTATGAAGATGAGATGACAGACATCAAGAAAGCGCATGAACAGTATCGCAAAGAGATGAAAGTCAAACTCCAAGAAGTAGCTTCTACTTACCGTAAAATGATTGAGAATAAAAATGAAGGCGGCAGACGTATTTCACGCTTACGCTATGTTAAACAAGAGCAGCAGCACCCTAGTAATATTCATAATCAATACAAAGGGCAAATGCTAGCTGATGAAGTAGAAATCGGGGGTAATACAACGCCTAGAGATTATGCATGGCTGCTTGAAGATATGTTGAAAGAGGAGTCATTAGAGGACTTCCAGAAATATCACTTCGGCAAAGAGAAATGGTAAGGAGGTAATATAATGATTACAGCGATCAGATATAAAGGCGACAGGGCAAAGGTAACTGAAAACGGCGAGGATTTAATGATATTGACTAGCTCAAGTAATGTACCTGTAGAATTAGCTGATGTCGATAACAAACTTAATATAACAAGTGATTTTGAAGAAGGAGAAATCGAAACGCAAGCCGTTAAAAAGGTTAAGTTTAATAAAAACTGTTATGTGATGATGAATGGTGATTTGAACTTTATTTTCGCTTCAAGTCAGAGAGACAATAGAGAGTTTATAATCAAGGAGAACCATACACTCATTCATGCTTGGAAAAGCGGCTACACTGCTAAAGATAAAGCATTTGAACAAATTAAGAATAATAAAGTAGAAAGTGTTGACGTGTATGTGAAAAATGCAGAAGGTAAAGACAATAGAGTAAGTAACATGGGTAAAATTCTATTAGTTTCTATTAATTTGGATAGCGCTTGAAATAGCATGGTTGAGCGATTTATGATATAATAGAGATATTAAAGGTAATGAATATCTTTAATAATGAGCGCTCTTTGTTAAAGTCTAAATTAGTCATACATTCATTTTTCATTTGTGCATAAAAACTCTAATTCTTTAACTGGTTTCATTTCGATCAACTTGCGTTTAGTTTACGAGTTCTAAAAGGTCATCACTTTAATATATGTGGTGGCCTTTGTTTTATAAGTAATGGCATGTGTGAGTGATACAGTCATAACTCAGCAGAAGGCTAGACAAGACCGAGCTAGAGGTGTGGCAAAATATCGTGCAGCACAAGACAGCTGCCGCTATATATTAGTACCCTCACATTAGTTACAGGGCTATGATTGTATGACCGTATCAAAGTGTACGCTGCATATATAAAGGGCGTAGGTATCAACCCATAGCATAAAAGGGATAGCTTGATACTGTGAGTAGCCAAAGCACATAGAGCATACATTAAGATGAATGTGAGTAAGCAAATCTATATTGATAATATTAATTAGATTGAAGCAGATGAAACAATAATGTTTGTGAAGTTGTTTGTGTTAGAAGATGAAAGAGTTAAGAAGATAATTAGTGATTGAAAGAAATGAAATTGATGTTTGATTGAAGATAATTAGTGATTGAACAAAGTGAAGTTGATGTTTGTTTAAAGATAATAGAATGACAAAGAGAATGAAACTGTAAAAGTAAATGAGAAGTCAGAAAGTATTTTGCAATTCAGAAAGTGAAATAGAATTTTGAAATGAAAACTAAAATAATAATTTGAAATTGATTTGTGATTTCGATTTATATATTTGAATTCAAGATAAAGAAAAGTTATTTAGATCAAGAGAGAAGAAAATATAAATAAAAGAGAATGAAGAATGATTATATAAATGTTATGAGAACAAACGTAAATAGAACTATTTCAAATGCAGTTTAACGCTCGTTGTAAGGACGATATAAGTAAATAGGATAAAAGTATAGTGATTTCTTTGTAAGCTAGTGACAGGCTTGTGTGGAGCGAATAGAGAACCTGATTATTAAGAACGTATGAATGTTTTATGGATAGAGATATGTAATCGCATAGGACATCATAAAATGTGCAGAACTATTTAATTGAACGGGAGCTGTTCATGAAATGGTGATGAAATATTTTAAATTTTTAAAATTAAGGGGGGGCAAGAAATACCGCCTACATTCTTGAGAGCGAACGATAACGAGCCGCCCTTTTTTGCGACCAAATTCCCAAAATGGAATAT
>NZ_KV808508.1:0-442 GCF_001812305.1 Staphylococcus sp. HMSC056G08 | reverse complement strand
TAGAGACTAATAGCCGTGTTAAAGAGCGTTTAGAACAAATCATTAGAAGTTTGACGGGGTAATTATCAATGGATAAACAAGTTAGAAATACAACAGAAATTGTACGTTTGGCGAAGCAGAAATCAAAAAAGACAAGGGAAAAAGTAGACAAAGCGATTTCTAAATTTTCGATTGAAGGTAAAGTTATTAATTTTAATTCAATAGCAAAGGAAGCTAATGTTTCTAAATCATGGCTTTATAAGGAACACGATATTAGGCAAAGAATCGAATCCCTTCGTGAGCGTCAAATAACATCAAATGTAGTCTCAAAACCCAAGAAAAGTTCTCGTTCGGAGGAAATCCTTATAAAAACCTTAAAAAGAAGAGTTATGGAATTAGAAAAAGAAAATAAAAAATTACAGAACCAAATTCAAAAATTATATGGAGATCTGTATAATAAAGA
>NZ_KV808507.1:8071-68266 GCF_001812305.1 Staphylococcus sp. HMSC056G08 | reverse complement strand
GCCGACAAGTCCGTAGGACTTTGTCGACAGTCTGCAGCTATGCAAGTGCATAGCTGTTTTTTTAATTGAATTCTAATAATTCTCTAATTCTTTACAAACTTAACCTCCTTAACATAGGCGATAAGGATTTTTACTAGGAGGTTATAACAATGAAAATTGCAGTGATACCCTCAGGCTTTAAAGAAAGCTTGAGTTCAGCAGAAGTCGGTACAGCAATTCAAAAAGGTCTGCATGAAGCAGATGAAAGTTTAAATATTCAAGTGATTCCCATGGTAGATGGAGGCGAAGGATTTGCGCAAACTATCACGCAAATAAAAAATGGTCAGCTTTATCATTTAAATGCAGAAGATCCATTAGGACAAAAACACAAAACATTTTATGGTATGTTTTATGAAAACAAACAAAAAGTTGCGGTAATTGAAATGGCCGCAATAGCGGGTCTAAGACATGTACCTAGCAACCAGAGAAATCCGCTTCACACTTCAACATACGGTGTAGGTGAAGCAATTATCCACGCATTAGATCATGGCGCTGAACGTATCTTAATCGGCTGTGGTGATTCGGGAACATCTGATGGCGGTGTCGGCATGGCACAAGCAATCGGTGCACGTTTCAAAGATTATAAAGGTAAAACAATATTTATCCATGGCGGAGGTGAAATTGACCGTATTCATGATATGGATTTATCTCATATTGATCCGCGTGTATTAAATACACCTATAGATGTAGCAGTGAATTGGTCGAATATTTTATGTGGACCAAAAGGTGTCGCAAAAATATTCGGTCCACAAAAAGGTGCAAGTCCAAAAGAAGTCGAACATTTATCGGATAACCTTGATCATTTGGCACGTTTAATAAAACGTTCAACAGGTGAGTCAGTTGCTTATCAACAAGGTTCTGGCGCATCTGGTGGATTAGGTGCAGGGTTAATCGCTTTTGCGAACGCTACATTGCATCCACGTTTTGAATTAATTCAACAGTACTTGCATATTGAACCTGTTATTGCACAAGCTGATTTAGTCATCACAGCAGAAGGGTGTTTAGATTTCCAAACGCCAAACGGAAAAATTCCTACTGAAGTAGCGAGAATCGCTCAACAATATGATACACCTGTGATTGCATTAGCAGGCACAATCGGTCAAGATGCGGAATTTAATTATCAAAGTGGTATTAATGCCTTTCACAGCATTATTAAACAGCCTTCAAGTTTAGATGATTCTATTGAGTATGCATCAAAATGGCTAAAGGAATGTGCACGAAATATATATCACTCAATTCAAATCGGTATGAAGATGAATCAAACAAAGTCACAAACACACACAACTAAACAAAGACATTTTGTGCTTTAAAGATGAGTTATTCTAAATTAATCGCAGCCATTCTTTATCTTATTTTCACGCTATGGCTGTTTTTAGAAACAAATTTGTCCTATTTAGGACAATTGAGTGTGGCTTTGTTTGTGTTATCTTTAGGACTATTTATTTTTAGTAAAATGCCAGCAGGGTTATCTGCGATGTTGGTTGTATGTTTAGGTATTTTACTCGGTATGCCGCAAGATATTTTGTATCAATCATTAGAAGAACATGTGATTTGGTTAATGATTGGCGCATTTATTATTGGTGGCGTAGTGGAAACCAGTGGTTTATTAGATCGTTTGATTCGTTGGATTGAAGCGAAGTGTACGTCTGGAAAACGTATGAATATCTTTGTCTTTATCTTAGTACAAATTTTATCTTTAATTATTCCATCTACTTCAGGTCGTGCAGCAGCACTTCTACCTGTATATCAAGCATTTGGCAATCGTTTTAATTCAAATCGTCAGTATTTAGGCATATTGATGCCAGTGTTAATTTTGATGGGAACAAACTTATCTTTAATTGGTGCAGGCAGTCATATTATTGGGATTGGACTGCTTGAAAATCAAACAGATGGTTCTATTTCTTATCTTCAATTCTTACTATGGGGCTTTCCATTTGGGATAATTATTGCAATAATAAGCTTATTTATGATAAAAAAGTTTTATATGAAGCCTGTTGAAAAGATTTCAACAGAAAATATAATACAATATGAAAAACAACCATTGACTAAAAAAGAGAAAAAAGCAGCAGTCCTCATTAGTTTGACAGTGATACTTTGGATAACTGAACCACTGCATGATTTCGATATCGCCTTTGTGACAATTTTAATGAGCTTGATTATGATTATGCCTAAAGTTGATTTGATCGGATGGCGTGAAGCATTTAACAGAGTGTCATGGAGCTTAATTTTCTTTGTAGCGGGTGCGACTGCACTTGGCAATCTATTGGTGAAATATAAAGTGCTCGATGTCATTCAACATCAATTATATCAAGTGATGCATCATGTCAAACTGGTAAATGAATTTGTGCCGCTAGTGATTATTGTAGTATTGACTGTGACTTCTCACTTGTATATTACAAGTCATACAACACGTGCAGTCGTCTTTATTCCATTACTGATTGTTTTTGGTAAAATGTTTGGTTTAAACCTGACAGCAGTTGTATTTATTGCGCTGATCGGTACGAACTACTGCTTAACTTTTCCAGTCAGTTCTAAAGCCTTGTTATTGTTTTATGAGAATAAAGAAAGACCATTTACAATTAAACAGCTCATGTATTTAAGTTTAGGTATCATGCCAGTATATATGCTTACCATGATTGTGATGTATTATGTTTATTGGCAATATGTTGGGCTTGCATTGAAATAGGAGTGAATAGAAAGTGGAAACTATCTTAATTGTGGAAGATGACGAGAAAATAGCACGCGTCATTGAACTAGAATTGGATTATGCAGGCTATGATGTCTGTATAGCGCATTCTGGTAAAGCAGCATTACAACTTTATCAAGAACGTCAGATTGATTTGATTTTACTTGATGTGATGATACCAGATTTAAATGGATTAGAAGTGCTCAGACGTATTCGAAATGATGATGACTATATTAAAATTATTATGTTAACTGCACGTGATGAAGTCATGGATAAAGTCAGCGGTTTAGATTCTGGTGCAAATGATTATATGACTAAGCCATTTGAAATTGAAGAATTATTAGCACGGATTCGTGTACATTTAAAACAGCAGCAATTAAATCAAAAAGAAGCTGTTGAAGTTTTAACACATGATCACATCGAATTGAATCCACAATCTAGAGAAGTTTTTGTCGATGGCAGTCTAGTCGAACTCACACAAAAAGAGTACGATTTGTTGTACTATTTTATGACCAATCAAAACATTGCTTTAGATCGCGCGCAGATCATTGAGTATGTCTGGGGTTATGATTTCGTAGGCGATACGAATATAGTAGATGTTTATGTCAGATACTTAAGAAAGAAATTAGATACGGCTGATACTTCAATTATATCAAGTGTCAGAGGTATCGGTTATATGATGAGAGCTTAGTTATGAAACTAGGAACACAACTTCAAATTTATATTACTTTGATGATTGCGATTGTTGTCATTATTACTAATTTGACGATCTATTTTATTTATCGTACCACTTCGTTAAATGCGGAAACCGCACAATTAGAAGATAAAGCAATCAGCACGATGGAGGAATTACGAAAGGCTAAAGAAAATCATAACGACAAAGAAAAAGTATTGCAAAGTTTGATTTTAACTGATGATTATATTGCGATTGTAGGTAAAGATGATGATAGTAAATTTCAAGTCACATCTAATCCAAAATATAAAGATTTAAGTGAACCGTATAAAAATAAACAATATAAAAAGGCGATTTATAAAAAAGGGCATCATTTTGTCTTAGTCAGTGTTCCGCTCGTTTGGAAAGATGGAGAAGTCAGTAATCTACAAATTTTTGAGAATATCGATTTCAAATATAGTAAATACGATATTTTAAAAGTGGTATTAACACTTTCTACATTGTTTATTTTGTTGATTGTCTTTTTATTAAATCGATTACTGACTCAAATTATTTTACAACCGATAAATCAATTGATTGAGAAAATGAAAAAGACGATTGAAACGAATCATTATGTCATTATGGATATTAATCAAAAGGATACTAAAGAGTTGCAAGCATTAACTCAGACATATAATGATATGATGGAAAATTTAAAGGAACATGATGAAAAGCAGCAAGCATTTATATCCAATGCTTCTCATGAATTGAAAACACCGATTACGGTGATTAATTCATATAGTCAGATGTTGAAGCGGTTTGGAAAAACTAGAGAAGATATTTTAAATGAAAGTATAGATGCGATCAGCGATGAAGCACAACGGCTGAAATATTTAACTGAGCAAATGTTGGATTTAGCTAAAGTAGAGCGCAGTAATCAACAGGCAGAACGGCAATCTGTTGATTTAAATGAAATATTAGAGCATAAGGCTTCACGTTTCGCACATGCATATGATAGAGATATTGTATTTCACTGTGATAATACTGCACGTGCATTTGTGAATGAAGATCAGTTCAAACAGTTGATGACAATTTTTTTAGATAATGCGATTAAGTACAGTCAAGATGATGTGATGATACATGCGATGGAACATCCAACGCACATACACGTGAATATTTCAGATCGTGGCATTGGTATTCCGCCAGAAGATTTAGAACAAATCTTCAATAAATTTTATCGTGTGGACAAAGCAAGAGCAAGACAATCTGGGGGTTCTGGTTTAGGACTCTATATCGCGTTTGAATTAGCCAAACGTAATGACATAGAAATTCAAGTACAAAGTGTGCTTGATGTTGGCACAACGTTTATTTTGATTATAGAAAAGGTGACTTCAAATGGTGCTCAAAAAGATGATTAAAATACTGTTGATAGTCATTATTTGTATATTGATAGTGATATTATGTGCAGTGATTTATTTCAAGTCCACGCAACACGACTACACCCAACAAGAAGTTAAACAACTAGTAGATGATCGTTATGACGGAAAAATTCAATCTATAACTTTAAATAAAGCAAAAACAACTTATAAAGTAAAATTGTTAGATGAAGGGTTGAAGTATGATTTAGAAGTGGATAAAAAAGACGGCGCAATTAAAAATGTCCATACAGTAAAAGTCAAACGACCGACTAAGTCTAAATCACAGCAAGAAAAAGCAACTAAGAAGAAAGAGACACCTTATATTTCAGAAGAAACAGCAAAAGCAGTCGCACAACATCAAGTGCCAGGTCAATTTGTTTATATTGATTTAGAAAAAGAGCACAATCCACCTTTTTATACGGTTCAACAAATCGTAGACGATGATGAAGGCGCAGTAATTAAAGTGAATGCCCTCAATAAAAAAGTACTGTCTGTGTCATGGTTCGAAATTAAAGATGATGACGACGATGATGATTTTGATGATTAAAAATATAAGCAGCTGTTGAAGTGTTATATGCGTTCAACAGCTGCTTAATTTTCTTTGCCTATATTTCATTTTGAATTTATTGTAAAATAGTAGAGGTATGACAGAGAGAAGAGGTGTAGTTGATGGAGGGTATTTTACCTGTATTTAAAGAACGTGGTTTAACAAGCCATGATGTTGTATTTAAATTGCGTAAAATTTTACATACTAAAAAAGTAGGCCATACAGGCACATTAGATCCAGAAGTAAATGGCGTTTTACCAATTTGTGTCGGTGGTGCCACTAAAGTCAGTGACTATATCATGGAAATGGGTAAAGCATATCAAGCAACGGTTACGGTCGGTGTGAGTACAACTACTGAAGACCAAACTGGAGAGGTGCTAGAAACGAAAGTAGTCAGTAAAGATTTAACAGCTGATAAAATTGATGAAGCGATTTTATCATTTGTAGGTGAAATTGAACAAATTCCGCCGATGTATTCTTCTGTTAAAGTGAATGGACGTAAGCTATATGAGTACGCACGTAATAATGAAACAGTTGAACGCCCTAAACGAAAAGTGCGTATTTATGAAATTGAACGTAATTCTGAGATTCGGTATAAAGATGACACATGTTCATTTGATATATTTATACGTTGTGGGAAAGGGACATATATCAGAACGTTAGCAACTGATATCGGCAGAACATTAGGTTTTCCGGCACATATGTCTCAATTAACACGTGTAGAAAGCGGCGGTTTTTCTATCGATGAAAGTTTAACTTTGGATCAAATTGATGAATTATATAAGCAAGAAGCATTACAGGAAAAGCTATTTCCGATAGAATATGGTTTGAAAGGGTTGCCTCATATTCAAATTGACGACCCGAAAATCAAAAAACGTATTTTAAATGGACAGAAATTTTATAAAAATGAATTTTCTGAAGCGATTGATGAAGTAACAGTGATGGAAGATAAAGAAACAGAAAAAGCCTTAGCACTTTATATTCCGCACGCTGAGAAACCGAATGAAATCAAACCTAAAAAGGTATTTAACTAAAGGAGCATCGCAAAATGAAAGTAATTGAAGTTACACATCCAATTCAACCTGAGCAATATATACAAGAAGACGTTGCGATGGCATTGGGATTTTTTGATGGCTTGCATAAAGGACATGCGCAAGTCTTTCATACTTTAAATGAGATTGCGAAAAAACGTAATTTGAAAAAAGCGATTATGACGTTTGATCCCCATCCATCGGTTGTATTGAATCCTAAACAAAAAAGAACGGATTATTTAACGCCGTTAAGTGATAAAATCGAAATTTTAGAATCATATAACATCGATTATGTTATTATTGTGAATTTCACATCTAAATTTGCGGATGTTTCGATTGATGAGTTTGTGAATGAATATTTAATCGCAAACCATGTGAAAGAAGTCGTTGCAGGCTTTGATTTTACATTCGGCAAACACGGTAAAGGCAATATGTCTGTACTCCAAGAATTAAAAACACACTTTAATACAACGATTGTGAGCAAACAAGAAATGTTCTCAGAGAAAATATCAACAACTGAAATTAGAAAAGCATTAAAAGAAGGCGACTTGCAGAAAGCAAATGATGAACTAGGCTATCGTTACCGCATCAAAGGAACAGTAGTCCAAGGTGAAAAACGTGGTAGAACAATCGGGTTCCCAACAGCAAATATTGAACCGAGCGACGATTATGTATTACCTAAAAAAGGTGTGTACGCAGTCAGCTTAGCTATCGGTACAGAACAACGTATTTATAGAGGCGTATGTAATGTGGGTGTGAAACCGACATTTCATGATCCTAAGAAATCACATGTCGTGATTGAAGTGAATATCTTTGATTTTGAAGAAGATATTTATGGTGAACGTGTGATTGTCTTTTGGCACCACTATTTAAGACCGGAAATCAAGTTTGATGGTATTGATCCGCTTGTAGAACAAATGAATAAAGATAAAGAACAAGCGAAATATTTATTATCGGTTGATTTCGGTGATGAAGTATCTTATAATATTTAGGTCGGAATGATTACACATGTGGTAATCAAAACAAGATTAAAAACAGTCCTCACTCTTGGCAGGTCGATACTCCGACGCCTGACTCAGACTGAGGAGACTAAATTATTAAAGGAGGAAATTGACAATGGCAATTTCACAAGAACGTAAAGACGAATTAATCAAACAATACCGTGTACACGAAACAGACACAGGTTCACCAGAAGTACAAATCGCAGTATTAACTGCAGAAATCAATGCTTTAAACGAACACTTACGTACACACAAAAAAGACCACCATTCACGTCGTGGTTTATTAAAAATGGTAGGTCGTCGTAGACATTTATTAAACTACTTACGTAAAAAAGATATTCAACGTTACCGTGAATTAATCAAATCATTAGGTATCCGTCGTTAATCTTTTCTTAAGTAAAACGCTGATACCAGTTAGAGGAAAGGACCATCGTTGGTTGCTTTCCTTTTTTTATAGCTTAGATACGAATGTGCGTATAAAAATAATCATGTAAATGATATGATAGAATTATTAATGTAAAAGAGGTAGTAAGAGAAAGGAGATTCCTAATGTCTCAAGACAAGAAAGTGTTTAAGACCGAATGGGCAAACCGTCCGTTAACAATTGAAACTGGGCAGATGGCAAAACAAGCAAACGGTGCGGTACTCGTACGTTATGGGGATACAGTTGTATTATCTACTGCGACAGCATCAAAAGAACCGCGTGATGGAGATTTCTTCCCATTAACAGTTAACTATGAAGAAAAAATGTATGCAGCAGGTAAAATTCCTGGGGGCTTTAAAAAACGTGAAGGTCGTCCGGCTGACGAAGCAACTTTAACTGCGCGTTTAATCGATAGACCAATCCGTCCATTATTCCCTAAAGGTTACCGCCATGATGTTCAAATCATGAATATCGTGTTAAGTGCTGATCCGGATTGTTCACCAGAAATGGCAGCAATGATCGGTTCATCAATGGCATTAAGTGTATCAGATATCCCATTCCAAGGTCCGATTGCAGGGGTAAATGTCGGTTATGTTGATGGTCAATATGTGATCAACCCGACTGTAGAACAAAAAGAACAATCTCGTTTAGATTTAGAAGTTGCAGGCCATAAAGACGCAGTTAACATGGTTGAAGCAGGCGCAAGCGAGATTACTGAAAAAGAAATGTTAGATGCAATTTTCTTCGGTCATGAAGAAATCAAGCGTTTAGTAGCGTTCCAAGAGGAAATTATTGATTATCTTAAACCTGAGAAATCAAAATTTATTCCAGTTGAACGTGATGCAGAAGTCGAAGAAAAAGTAACTGCATTAACACAAGAAAAAGGTTTGAAGGAAGCTATTCAAACATTTGATAAAAAAGAACGCGAAGAAAATATCGACGCAGTTCGTGACGAAATTATTGAGATTTTCGAGGATGAAGAAGATCCGGAAAACGAAGCGTTACTTGCTGAAGTAAATGCAATCTTAAATGATTTAGTAAAAGAAGAAGTCCGTCGTCAAATTGCGGATGAAAAAGTACGACCAGATGGACGTAAGCCAGATGAAATTCGTCCATTAGAATCTGAAGTCGGTTTATTACCGCGTGCACATGGTTCAGGTTTATTCACTCGTGGTCAAACACAAGCGTTATCTGTATTGACATTAGGCGCATTAAGCGAATATCAATTAATTGACGGTTTAGGACCTGAAGTTGAAAAACGCTTTATGCATCACTATAACTTCCCGAACTTCTCAGTAGGTGAAACAGGTCCAGTTCGTGCACCAGGTCGTCGTGAAATCGGACACGGTGCATTAGGCGAACGTGCTTTGAAATATATCATTCCTGACACACAAGATTTCCCATATACAGTACGTATTGTCAGCGAAGTGCTTGAATCAAACGGTTCATCATCACAAGCATCTATTTGCGGTTCTACACTTGCTTTAATGGATGCAGGTGTACCAATCAAAGCACCAGTTGCTGGTATTGCGATGGGTCTTGTAACACGCGATGATAACTATACAATTCTTACAGATATTCAAGGTATGGAAGATGCTTTAGGCGATATGGACTTCAAAGTTGCCGGTACTAAAGATGGTATCACAGCAATCCAAATGGATATCAAAATCGATGGTTTAACTAGAGAAATCATTGAAGAAGCTTTAGAACAAGCACGTGTCGGTCGTTTAACAATTCTAGAACACATGCTTCAAACAATCGATCAACCAAGACCAGAATTAAGTGCGTATGCACCTAAAGTTGAAACAATGACAATCAAACCAGACAAAATCAGAGATGTTATTGGACCTGGCGGTAAGAAAATCAATGAAATCATTGATGAAACAGGTGTTAAACTGGATATCGAACAAGATGGTACTATCTTTATCGGTGCAGTAGATCAAGCGATGATCAATCGTGCGCGTGAAATTATTGAAGAAATTACACGTGAAGCAGAAGTGGGTCAAACATATAATGCGAAAGTTAAACGTATTGAAAAATACGGTGCGTTCGTAGAATTATTCCCAGGCACTGATGCGTTATTACACATCTCACAAATTGCGAATGAGCGTATCAATAAAGTTGAAGATGTATTGAAACTTGGCGACTCAATTGAAGTTAAAGTAACTGAAATTGACAGTAAAGGCCGTGTGAATGCATCTCACCGTGTATTATTAAATAAAGAAAACTAATAGAATATGAGATTGAATAAGAAGAATGCTTGTACAACTTGATGTTGCTTCACAAGCATTCTTTTATACATATGTACGGTTTAACATCGTGCTGGCCTATGGATTCATTAGTGTACATTAAAAAGATTTTAACTTATAATATAGAGTGAATACTTATATGGTCGGGGATTATAAATAGGAGGAGAAAAATTGAATTTAGTAAAGAAAAAGAATAATGATATTCGCATCATCCCGCTTGGCGGCGTGGGTGAAATTGCGAAGAATATGTATATCGTTGAAGTTGACGATGAAATGTTTATGTTGGATGCAGGTCTTATGTTCCCAGAAGACGAAATGCTGGGTGTCGACATTGTAATTCCTGATATTCAATATGTCATTGAAAATAAAGATAAATTAAAAGGTATTTTCTTATCGCATGGACATGAGCATGCGATTGGTGCAGTCAGCTATGTTTTAGAAAAAGTTGACGCACCAGTATATGGTTCTAAATTGACATTAGCACTTGTTAAAGAATATATGAAAGAACGTAAAATTGATAAGAAAGTCAGATATTATACAGTCAACAATGAATCTGTAATGCGCTTTAAAAATGTCAATGTATCATTCTTTAATACATCACATAGTATTCCAGATAGTTTAGGTGTAACGATTCATACGTCATATGGTGCAATTGTGTATACTGGTGAATTTAAATTTGACCAAAGTTTACAAGGCAACTATGCGCCAGATCTTAAGAAAATGACTGAAATCGGAGACGAAGGTGTCTTTGCGTTAATCAGTGATTCGACTGAAGCGGAGAAACCAGGTTACAACACACCTGAAAATGTGATTGAATCTCATATGTTAGATGCATTTACAAAAGTGAATGGCAGATTGATTGTGTCTTGTTATGCATCAAACTTTATCAGAATTCAACAAGTGTTAAATATAGCTTGCAAATTGAATCGTAAAGTCTCATTCTTAGGACGTTCACTAGAAACATCATTCAATATTGCACGTAAAATGGGATACTTTGATATTCCAAAAGACTTATTAATTCCAATTAATGAAGTTAAAAATTATCCGAAAAATGAAGTGGTAATTATTGCGACAGGTATGCAAGGAGAACCTGTAGAAGCATTGAACCAAATGGCGCGTCAAAAGCATAAAATTATGAATATCGAAAAAGGTGATTCAGTCTTCTTAGCCATGACAGCGTCAGCTAACATGGAAGTAATTATCGGTGACACGTTAAATGAATTAGCACGTGCCGGAGCAGATATCATCCCAAATAATAAGAAAATCCACGCATCAAGTCATGGTTGCATGGAAGAACTCAAAATGATGATTAACATCATGAAGCCAGAATACTTTATCCCTGTCCAAGGCGAGTTCAAAATGCAGATTGCCCATGCGAAATTAGCGGCTGAAGCAGGTGTAGCACCTGAAAAGATTTTCTTAGCTGAAAAAGGCGATGTCTTAAACTTCGATGGCGAAGATATGATTTTAAATGAAAAAGTAGAATCAGGTAACGTACTGATTGATGGTATCGGTGTCGGTGACGTCGGTAATATCGTTTTACGTGACCGCCATTTATTAGCAGAAGATGGTATTTTCATTGCGGTTGTGACTTTAGATCCGAAAAACCGACAAATTGCGGCAGGACCTGAAATTCAATCACGTGGTTTCGTGTATGTCAGAGAAAGTGAAGAATTGTTGAAAGAAGCGGAAGAAAAAGTACGCGAGATAGTGGAACAAGGTCTTCAAGAACGTCGTATTGAATGGTCTGAAATCAAGCAAAATATGCGTGATAAAATCAGCAAGTTGTTGTTTGAAAACACAAAACGTCGTCCAATGATTATCCCAATTATTTCTGAAGTTTAATTAAAAGTATGCAAGATTAACATACAAGAATGCTATGGTGTGCAAACATGCGTACCATAGCATTTCATCGTATAGCTCATATTTTAATCATGTGTAACTATGTGGTCTATACGTTAAATGTTAAAATAGAAGGATAGTAAGTTTAGCATGTGTGCGTATAGGCACCTTAGTTTGTCTGTACGCATAATACATATTCACTAAGACATATTTTATGGAAAAGAAGGTGTATGTTTTGGCACAAAGAAAGAAAAGAACAACAAATACGAAACGTAAAACGACAGCAAGAAGAAAAACCACAAAGAAAAAACAAAATGAAGCACCGTTACGCTATATTGCTGCGATTATTACGGTAGTGCTTGTTGTTCTAGGTGCCTTCCAATTAGGAATAATCGGAAGAGTAATTGATACCCTTTTCAATTACTTGTTTGGCTATAGTAGATACTTAACCTACATTCTCGTTATATTAGCATCAGGCTTTTTAGCTTATAACGGCAAGCTGCCGAAAACTAGA
This sequence comes from Staphylococcus sp. HMSC056G08, assembly GCF_001812305.1. NCBI lineage: Bacteria > Bacillati > Bacillota > Bacilli > Caryophanales > Staphylococcaceae > Staphylococcus > Staphylococcus sp. HMSC056G08. Next base: position 55,863 of record NZ_KV808507.1, on the reverse strand, counting down.
AGATTAACAGGTTCAATTGTGTTACAAGTTGCGTTGTTATTTGCGACACAGTTGTATTTAGTCTTTACGAAAGGTGCGACGGGCGACCGTGAACCTGTTATTTCTTATGTGTATCGTCAATATGATAAAACTCATTTTCCGAATTTCGGCGGCGGGGTGCTTGGTTATTATTTAGTTCATTTCTCTATACCGCTTGTATCCATTGTCGGCGTTGTCATCTTAACAATATTACTTTTTATTTCAAGTTTTATTTTATTATCTAAACAACGTCATCGTGATGTGGCTAAAATTTTCTTAGAGAAATTAAAATCAGGCAGTGAAAAAGCAGCAGTACATAGAAAAGAACGTAAAGCACGTCAAGCTGAGCGTGCAGAAGAAAAACAACGCCGTAAAGAAGAAAAAGCAGCAGAGCGTGCACAACAAGAAGAAGTGAAGGATGTCAGCGACTTTACAGAAGTTCCCATGTCAGAAGCAGAGAAGCAAGAAGCTGCGATTCCGATTTTCGGTGATGATCAAAAAGAAGAGACACCAAAACCAGCAGAACCTAAACCTCAAGCAGAACCTGCACCTAAAAGAAAACGTGAAAAACGTCAGTTGGTAGAACAAACACAAACAAATGAATCAACAGAATCATCTGAAGATATGGGCAGTATTTCTGAAGCGGGTGAAGTTGAAAATTCAGACTATCAATTACCGCCACTTTCAATTTTGAATGAACCAGTGAAACAAAAAACAACTTCACGTGCTGAAGTTCAAAAGAAAGGGCGCTTACTTGAAAATACATTGAAGAACTTTAATGTTAATGCGAAAGTAACCCAAATCAAAATCGGTCCGGCAGTGACTCAATATGAAGTACAACCAGCACAAGGGGTTAAAGTCAGCAAAATCGTCAACTTGCATAATGATATTGCGTTAGCTTTGGCTGCCAAAGATGTGCGTATTGAAGCACCGATTCCTGGTCGTTCAGCTGTAGGTATCGAAGTACCGAATGATAAAATCGCATTAGTCTCTTTAAAAGAAGTCTTAGATGAAAAATTCCCTTCTAAGAATAAATTAGAGGTAGGTTTGGGTAGAGATATATCAGGCGAACCTATCAGCGTAGAATTAAATAAAATGCCGCACTTGCTTGTGGCAGGTTCTACCGGGAGCGGTAAATCTGTATGTATCAATGGTATCATTACGAGTATTTTACTGAATGCGAAACCCCATGAAGTAAAACTCATGCTAATTGACCCAAAAATGGTAGAATTGAATGTATATAACGGTATTCCGCATTTATTAATTCCAGTGGTCACAAATCCTCATAAAGCATCACAAGCGTTAGAGAAAATTGTGGCGGAAATGGAACGTCGTTATGATTTATTCCAACATACGGGTACTAGAAATATTGAAAGCTATAATGACTATATGAAGCGTCAAAATGAGGAATTAGATGAAAAACAATCTCTATTACCTTATATTGTCGTAATTGTAGATGAATTAGCTGACTTGATGATGGTTGCAGGTAAAGATGTTGAGAATGCGATTCAACGTATTACACAAATGGCTCGTGCTGCAGGCATTCACTTAATTATTGCGACACAACGTCCATCTGTGGATGTTATTACGGGATTAATCAAGAACAATATTCCATCACGTATTGCTTTTGCGGTCAGCTCTCAAACAGACTCTCGTACGATTATCGACCGAGGCGGAGCTGAGAAGCTATTAGGTAAAGGGGATATGTTGTACTTTGGTAAAGGCGGTTCTATTCAAACGCGTATCCAAGGTGCATTCTTAAGTGATCAAGAAGTTCAAAATGTAGTGAATTTTGTAATTGATCAACAAAAAGCGAATTATGTTAAAGAAATGGAACCTGGTACAACACCAGAGGGCGGAGAAAAGAAAAGTGAAGATCCGCTATATGATGAAGCTTATCAATTTATTGTCGAACAGCAAAAAGCGAGTACATCCCTTTTACAACGTCAATTCAGAATCGGTTACAACCGTGCATCACGTTTAATGGATGATTTAGAAAACAACCAAGTGATTGGACCACAACGAGGCAGTAAACCACGACAAGTATTAGTGGATTTAGATAATGGTGAGGTGTAATGATGACAAATACGAATTCGATATACAGAATTAAAGAATGGATATTAAATGAAATTGAAGAAGGTAACTTGCAACCGGGTGATCCGGTTCCAAGTACTTTATCAATCGCAAGAGAAGTTAACGCAAAAACTGATGATGTATATGATGCAGTGGATGAACTTATTACGGAACAAGTTTTAACACAAAACTTTGAAGCAACAGCGAGTGTTAAAACTTCTCAACCTTTCTTCTATCCACTTGATAAGTTGTTAAGCATCAGCAAAATGATTGAAAATGAAGGCTATAAAGCGGGCACTATTTTTATGAATTTAGATCAACAACCAGCAACAATGTATGATCGTAAAGCGCTGGATTTAAAAGAAGGCGAATTTGTCACGTTGATTGAAAGAATCAGAACCGCTGATGGTAGTCCTGTTGTTTATTGTTTAGATAAAGTGGCAACAAGTTACCTGACTTGTGCTGCATTTCAAGCGCATGATGAATCCATTTTAACTGCAATCAAAGCTTTTGCTGATATCAGTATCGCATATTCAGAAACAGAGATTGAATCGGTCAGCTATGAACCTAAAGTATCAGAAGCTTTAGAGTCAGCACCAAATGAAGCATTGATGCTATTAAGACAAATCCATTATGACCATCAAAACAGACCGATTCTTTACTCTTATAATTACTTCAAGAGTGAAGTAGTCAAATTTAAAACAATACGTAAAATTGAAGAAAATTAAGAAAGGGTGTGACAGTGTGAGTCAACAACACAATCATACAGAGCCGCGCATTAAGGTGATGCCGACGGATAAATTTAAAACAACAATTATCACATTCAAATTTATGGCACCGCTGGATGAAGAAACTATGACTGCGCGTGCCTTGTTAAGTAAATTACTTGTCAGAGCCACAAAAGAATGGCCGACAGATAAAGCGTTTAACAGAAAACTTTCAGAGTTATATGGGGCTTATGTCAATAGTTTCGTGACAAAGTTCAAGGATAAACATGTCATCACAATTACATTAGAAATTGTGAACGAACGTTACTTAAAACATAAAGACCCTTTGTTTGATGAAGGTTTAGCATTACTTCAACAAATTCTTTATCATCCGTTAGTTGAAAACGAACGTTTCAATGAAACATTTGTGACACAAGAAAAGACATTATTGAAAAAGAAACTAGAAGCAATCAATGATAATAAAGCACAACTAGCTTTCTTAAAATTAATGAAAAACATGTTTGGCGATCAACCATATAGTTATCTAGCATCAGGTTTAATCGAACATATACCTCAAATCACACCAGAATTGTTATATCATACATACCAATCCATGTTAGAGAACGATGATTGTGCTGTTTATGTCGTAGGTAATGTCGATTCAGAAGAAGTCACAGACAAAATCAAACAACTGTTTGATATTAAACCACTACAACAAGTTTCTTCAGTCATTCAAGCACAACGTTCTAAAGATGAACTGCCGCAAACTATTGTAGAATATGACGAAATTGACCAAGCGAAGTTGAACATCGGTTATCGCTTCAACACATACTATGGACAACCAGATTACTATACCTTTGTGGTCTTCAACACAATGTTCGGTGGTGATCCATCATCTGTCTTGTTCAATGAAGTGCGTGAAAAACAAAGTTTAGCATATTCTGTACATTCACAAATTGATGGTAAGAATGGCTACATGTTTGTGTTAAGCGGTGTTTCTGCTGAAAAATATGAAGTTGCGAAAGATACGATTTTAGCGGAATTTGAAAAATTCCAACGTGGTGAATTCAGTGAAGAGAAATTAGAACTTGCGAAGAAAATTTTAATTTCACAACGTAACGAATCACAAGACCGTCCGAAAAGTATGGTAGAAATTGCACATAATCAAATCTTATTACCGAAAGATTTAACAAATGGTAATTATGGACAAAAAATTCACGATGTGACGAAAGAAGATGTTATTCGTCTCACACAAAGTGCCATCCTAGATACGATTTATGTGTTGACGAAGGAGGACGAAGCATAAATGAAAAAATGTTATTATGAGTTAATCGATGAAACAGTATATGAAGCGCAAATGGATAATGGCTTAAAAGTTTTTATCATTCCAAAGCCAGGGTTCCAAAAAACATTTGTTACATATACGACACAGTTCGGTTCATTAGACAGCAAATTTAAACCTTTAGGCAGTGATGAATTTGTGACAGTACCGGATGGTGTTGCGCATTTCTTAGAACATAAATTATTTGAAAAAGAAGAAGGCGACTTATTTACTGACTTTGCGGAAGATAATGCACAAGTCAATGCCTTTACAAGTTTCGATCGCACAAGTTATTTATTTAGCGCAACCTCAAATGTAGAGTCGAACATTTTACGTTTGATGAACATGGTAGAGACGCCTTATTTCACTGAAGCAACAGTTGAAAAAGAAAAAGGGATTATTGCTGAAGAAATAAAAATGTATCAAGAACAACCAGGTTATAAGCTAATGTTCAATACATTACGTGCAATGTATAAACAACACCCTGTTAAAGTAGATATTGCTGGCAGTGTTGAAAGTATTTATGAAATTACAAAAGATGATTTATATCTTTGCTACGAAACATTTTATCATCCATCTAATATGGTGATGTTTGTTGTAGGTAATGTCGATCCTGAACGTATTCATGATTTAGTTCGTGATCATGAAGCAAAACGAGAATTGACAGCACAGCCTGAAATTGTACGCGATAGCTTAGAAGAGCCTGAAGCAGTTCAACAAACCAAAGTGGTTGAGGAAATGAATATTCAAATTCCAAGATTGATGCTTGGCTTTAAAAACGTACCGCAACAAGCATCAAAAGAAGTCTTTATGAAACGTGATATTGAAATGACATTCTTCTTCGAAATGGTATTAGGTGAAGAAACAGACTTCTATCAAAACTTATTAAATGAAGGCTTAATTGATGATACATTTGGTTATCAATTTGTGTTAGAACCTTCTTACAGCTTCTCTTTAATTACAAGTTCAACACCAGACCCAGATAAGTTGAAGTCATTATTGTTGGATGAGTTGAAAGCTAAGGTCGGCAATTTAGAAGATGAAGAAGCCTTTGAATTGTTGAAGAAACAATTTATTGGAGAGTTTATTTCAAGTTTGAACTCACCAGAATATATTGCGAATCAATATACAAAACTTTATTTCGAAGGTGTCAGCTTATTCAATATGTTGGACATTGTAGATAGTATTACGTTAGAGAGTATTAATGAAGCGGCAGAGAAAAGTTTAAACTTTGATCAAATTGCTGACAGCAGACTGGAGATTAAGAAGTAAATGAAAGCATTAGTCATTGGAGGTTCTGGCTCTATTGGTTCCGCTATTGTAGAACAATTATTGTCAGATGGTTATGAGGTCATTGTTCATTATAATCAATCGTCACCAGATCAGCTAAAAGCTAAATATGAGAGTCAGAATGTATCGTTTGTACAAGCGGATTTGACGCAAAATATAAACATGGAATCTGTATTTTCATTTATTCATAATTTGGATGTTTTAGTTTATGCAGCTGGTCGCAGTTTATATGGCATGTTTCAAGATATGACAGCAACAGACATTGATGCATGTTATCAGTTGAATGTTAAAAACATGATGCTTATCACACGTTTCTTTTTAGAACAATTAAGAGCAAGTGCTCAAGGCCGCATTTTAATTATCTCTTCAATATGGGGAGAAACAGGTGCGAGCATGGAAACTGTTTATTCTGCGATGAAAGCGGCACAAATCGGCTTTGTGAAAGCTTTAAGCCAAGAACTTGCGATGACAAATATTACAGTCAATGCTGTGACACCTGGCATGGTCAGTGGTAATATGGCAGATGAGTTTGAACCTTCTGAATTAGCAGCTATTATTGATGAACTGCCACAACAACGTATGGTTACACCAGATGAAGTTGCGTACACATGTGCTTATCTTTATGATAAACGTGCACAAAGTGTCACAGGTACAATACAGAAAGTCAATGGCGGTTGGTATATTTAAACATGAATTCCATATTCATATACTTAGAGATAATGTATAATGTAGATATCTTTCAATTCTATTGAAAATGAGTATGTATCAATTCATTCTGATGAATTCTATATGTTGTTGAACTAAGGGGCGTGTTAAAACATGATAGCACCAGAAAGAAAAATTGAATGGTATTTAGAATATGAAATTACCTTTAACCGAGCTGGACTTTTAGGAGATGTCGCAAGTCTATTAGGGATGATGGGGATCAGTATTGTGACAATTAATGGCGTCGATCAAAATCGTCGAGGTCTATTAATTCGTGCAGACAGTTTAGACAAAATGCGACGCTTTGAAGATATTGTAAGTCAAATTGATGAAATTTCGATTACTAAAATGCGTAAACCGCAATTACGTGATCGTTTAGCAGTCAGACATGGCCGCTATATCAAACAAGATGCAGATGATAAGAAAACGTTCAGATTCGAACGTGAGGATTTAGGTCTGCTGGTAGACTTTTTAGCAGAAATCTTTAAAGAAGAAGGCCATAAACTAATCGGTATTCGTGGCATGCCACGTGTCGGTAAAACAGAATCAATTGTAGCAGGCAGTGTCTGTGCGCATAAGCGTTGGCTGTTTATCAGTTCTACATTGATTAAACAAACCATACGTAATTCTCTATTAAAAGGAGAATACGGACCAGAACATGTTTATATTATCGATGGGGCAGTGACTGCCAGAGAAAATGATCCTAAGCATCGTCAATTAGTCGATGAAGTGATGGCTTTACCAGCAATCAAAGTGGTAGAACATCCGGATTTATTTGTAGATTCTTGTGATTATCAGTTAGAAGACTTTGATTATATTATTGAGTTGAGAGAAACTGAAGATCAAGAAATCAAATATGAACATATGAAACAACAAACAGTTAAAAGTAAGAATAACTTAGATTTCGGTAATTCCTTTGATGACTTTGGCGGAGGATTCGGATTTTTTGAATAATGTTTCAAGGAGTGTCAAAACATGAGCAATACAATTGGACAGACATTAAAAGGGAAAAGAGAACGCTTAGGCATGACGTTAAATGAATTAGAGTCAAAGACTAAAGTGAAAAGAGAAACTTTGACTCTTATCGAAGCGAATGATTTTAATGCGCTTTCTAATCCGAATTATGCGGAAGGTATTATTGAGAAATATGCCAAAGCAGTGAATACAGATGCTTCTATCCTGATTGCTCATCATCAAGAGGAGCTGCCGAATTCTGCAGATAGCCACTATGATGAAACTATTGAACAATTCAGTGGTTCAAATCCGCCAGATTATAAAACACAAAGTAAAGATTCTAAGCAACTGGTTGTTTGGCTCAGTATTTTTATTGTGGTAACTTTGGTCTTATGGGTGGCAGCAGTATTCTTATTATAAAATAGCAAGAAAAGAGGAAATGTTTATGAATCTACCCAATCAGATAACCATCTTCAGGGTAATTTTAATACCGGTATTTATTCTTTTTGCGTTAGTCGACTTCGGCTTTGGCAATATGACATTTATCGGAAGTCATTCGATTCGTATTGAGTTCTTTATCAGCGGTTTGATTTTTATCATCGCTTCACTCAGTGACTTTGCGGATGGCTACTTAGCACGTAAATGGAATTTAGTGACAAACATGGGGAAATTCTTAGACCCGCTAGCAGATAAATTGTTAGTTGCAAGTGCTTTAATCGTTTTAGTTCAACTTGATTTAACGAATTCAGTTGTAGCGATTATTATCATTGCACGTGAATTTGCGGTAACAGGCTTACGCTTACTTCAAATTGAACAAGGCTTTGTCAGCGCTGCAGGTCAATTAGGTAAAATTAAAACAGCAGTTACAATGGTTGCATTAGTTTGGATTTTACTTGGTGAACCACTTGTCGTATGGATTGGTTTCCCAATCGGACAAGTATTGTTATACATCGGTGTATTCTTTACAGTTCTTTCAGGTATTGAATATTTCTACAAAGGTAGAGATGTATTTAAAAAACAATCATAATCTATATCATCTTAAGGGTGGCATATACATAGCGGTGAACTGAATGCATATGAGTTCACAAATCACTATGTTTATGCCACTCTTATATTTGTATAGTATGAATTAAGATTCTCAAAGGTAATGGAGGAAATTTTATGAAAATTTCTATTGTAGCAGTAGGATCAGAACTCCTATTAGGACAAATACTCAATACTAACGCGAAGTTCCTTTCTCAATTATTTAACGGTGTTGGCTTAAATGTCGTGGAACAAGCGGTAATTGGAGATAATGAAGCTAGATTAGAACGCTTATTGCGTCAATCTCTAGAAGTTAACGATACGATCGTAATGACAGGCGGACTTGGTCCGACAAAAGATGATTTAACGAAACATACAGTAGCAAAAGTCTTAGGGCGTGAACTGGTTACAGATGAAACAGCATTAGAATATATTGAAAGCTACTTTAAAGAACAAAAACAAGAAATGAGCGAAAATAATAAACAACAAGCATTAGTGATTGAAGGGTCAACGGTTCTGCCAAATAGAGTAGGTATGGCACCTGGCATGTTAGTAGAACAAGATGGTAAACGTATTGCGTTAATGCCTGGACCACCAAAAGAAATGAATCCGATGGCAGAAGAAGAATTACTTCCATTATTAATGCAAGAAAACGGTACAATCTTTTCTGAACAATTGAAGTTTGCGGGTATCGGAGAATCACGTGTTGAAACAGAATTGTTAGACTTAATAGACAATCAATCTAATCCGACTATTGCGCCTTTAGCCGGATCTCATGAAGTTAAAATTCGTGTTACAGCAAGTGGACCAGATGAAGCTACATGTAAGTCTTTAATCAAACCAATTAGAACAGAAATTCTTAATCGTATTGGAGATTATTATTTTGGTTCTGATGAAACAACAATCGAACAAGCAACACTTGAAAAAGTACCGGGTACTTTTGCGATTTATGATGGTGTTACATCAGGAGAAGTTTACTCTAAACTTAAAGAAGATGATAAACTTGATAAGTTAAGAGGTATGTTGGTTGATGATGTTATCTTTGTAGAACAAGACTTAGATATTAAAACACGATTAAAATCAGGTGCAGAACAAGTACGTAAACTTTATCAAACTGATATCGGTGTAGCCTTATTGCATGAAGAGGATGAAGTGTATTTAGGTGTACGCACAGAAGATGACTTCAAAATAGAAGCGTTTACTATGACGCAAAAAAGGAATTTAATTAAACATAGAACGCCAAACTATGTCTATATCCGTTTGATAAATATGTTTTCTAAGTAAGAAATAGACAAAAAATTACGTTTATAAGTACTAGTGTTCGGTTGGTTATCACTTAAAACAAGAAATAACCGAACAAATATTCGTTTATTTCTTGTAATTTAGGATAGAAACCTGTATAGTATGAATTAAGATAAATTTGAGAAGATATCTCGAATAGGAGGCCAGACATTGAATAATGAACGTCAAAAAGCGCTAGATACTGTAATTAAGAATATGGAGAAATCGTTTGGTAAGGGTGCGGTTATGAAGTTAGGCGATAACAAAGCGCGCCGAGTTTCAAGTGTATCAAGCGGTTCTGTTACATTAGATAATGCCTTAGGAGTAGGCGGATACCCTAAAGGAAGAATTGTAGAAATTTACGGACCAGAAAGTTCTGGTAAAACAACAGTTGCATTGCATGCGATTGCTGAAGTACAAAAACAAGGCGGCATTGCAGCATTTATTGATGCTGAGCACGCGTTAGATCCTGTATATGCAGAAGCATTAGGTGTAGATATCAATAACTTATACCTTTCACAACCTGACCATGGGGAACAAGGTTTAGAAATTGCAGAAGCATTTGTGCGTAGTGGTGCAGTAGACATTATTGTTGTCGACTCAGTTGCAGCATTAACACCTAAAGCTGAAATTGAAGGTGAAATGGGAGATACACACGTTGGTTTACAAGCTCGTTTAATGTCACAAGCTTTACGTAAACTTTCAGGTGCTATTTCTAAATCAAACTGTACAGCGATTTTCATCAACCAAATCCGTGAAAAAGTCGGCGTAATGTTCGGTAACCCTGAAACAACGCCAGGTGGACGTGCATTGAAGTTCTACAGCTCAGTACGTTTAGAAGTACGTCGTGCAGAACAATTAAAACAAGGCCAAGAAATTGTAGGTAACCGTACTAAAATTAAAGTAGTTAAAAACAAAGTTGCGCCACCATTCAGAGTAGCAGAAGTTGATATTATGTACGGACAAGGTATTTCTAAAGAAGGCGAATTAATCGACTTAGGTGTTGAACATGATATCGTTGATAAATCAGGTGCTTGGTATTCTTACAATGGCGACCGTATGGGTCAAGGTAAAGAAAACGTTAAGAATTACTTGAAAGAACATCCTGATGTTAAAGCAGACATCGATCAAAAATTACGTCAAAAACTTGGTATTTTTGATGGAGATGTTGAAGAGAAAGAAGAAAAAGAAGCAGAAAAAAATAGTGAAAATGCATCTTTATTTGAAGAAGAATAGTATCTATTTTATAAACCTGGAAATAGCTTCCAGGTTTTTCTTTTTGCGGTGTAATTATGAAGGTTATGTAAACTATTAACCTTGACACTTCTCATGTTAAAAAAGTACAATTGGTATGTATGATTCTTATATAACTTCATATAATCATATTGAAATTGATATACAAATAAACAAAATCCTAGAAAAAGGAGGTGTTTGTGTGAATTTATTAACCCTCCTACTCATTTTGCTGGGTTGTATTCTAGGAGTTGTTGTAGGGTATATAGTTGCCCAAAAAGTTTTGCACGATAAACAAGTGCAAGCAAAACAAACTGCAGATGATATTATCAATCAGGCGAACAAAGAAGCAGAGAATCTCAAGAAAGAGAGATTACTTGAGGCGAAAGAAGAAAATCAACGTTTAAAAGAACAAACAGAAAATGAACTTCGAGAAATACGTGGAAATCTTCAAAAACAAGAGACCCGCCTTCTTCAAAAAGAAGATAACTTAGAGCGTAAGTCTGATCTATTAGACAAAAAAGATGAGATTTTAGAGCAAAAAGAATCGAAAATTGAAGAAAAACAACAACAAGTAGATGCAAAAGAGAGTAGTGTTCAATCCATAATAATGAAGCACGAACAAGAATTAGAACGCATCTCCGGTCTCACACGTGATGAAGCAATCAAAGAACAGTTTCAACGTGTTGAAGAAGAACTGTCACAAGATATTGCAGTACTTGTTAAAGAAAAGGAAAATGAAGCGAAAGAAAAAGTTGATAAAACCGCAAAAGAATTGTTGGCAACAACGGTTCAACGCTTAGCTGCTGAACATACTTCAGAGTCAACAGTATCGGTAGTCAACTTACCGAATGATGAAATGAAAGGTCGTATTATTGGCCGTGAAGGTCGAAACATTCGTACTTTAGAAACATTGACGGGTATCGATTTAATTATAGATGATACACCAGAAGCGGTTATATTATCAGGCTTCGATCCTATTCGACGAGAAATTGCACGCACAGCTTTAGTCAACCTTGTTTCAGACGGTCGGATTCATCCGGGTCGTATCGAAGACATGGTAGAAAAAGCACGTAAAGAAGTAGATGATATTATCCGAGATGCTGGTGAACAAGCTACATTTGAAATTAACGTTCATAACATGCATCCAGACCTAGTTAAAATACTCGGTCGACTTAAATTCAGAACAAGTTATGGCCAAAATGTCTTAAAACACTCAATCGAAGTTGCACATTTATCAGGAATGCTTGCAGCTGAACTTGGTGAAGACGTGACATTGGCAAAACGTGCTGGTTTGTTACATGACGTTGGTAAAGCGATTGATCATGAAGTAGAAGGCAGCCATGTCGAAATTGGTGTAGAACTTGCGAAGAAATATCATGAAAACGAAACAGTTATTAATGCGATTCATTCCCACCACGGGGATGTTGAACCAACATCAATTATCTCTATCCTAGTTGCTGCAGCAGATGCTTTATCAGCAGCGCGTCCAGGTGCTCGTAAAGAGACACTTGAAAATTATATCCGAAGATTAGAACGCTTAGAAGCACTATCTGAAGGTTATGAAGGCGTAGAAAAAGCATTTGCGATTCAAGCAGGTCGTGAAATCCGTGTGATTGTATCACCAGATGACATCGATGACTTGAAAGCACATCGCCTAGCAAGAGATATTAAAAAACAAATAGAAGATGAACTACAGTATCCAGGACATATCAAAGTGACAGTTGTTCGTGAGACGAGAGCAATTGAATATGCAAAATAATTTTTGAAACCAACAGAACCTTGGGCTAGAGATAGCTCAAGGTTCTTTTATATACAAATAAACTATCCCTTCAGCTTTTGAATGAGCTCAAGGGATAGTTTCATTTAATTCATATTAAATTTATATATGCAGCATACTTAGAGTCGCAAAAGTTAATGCGGATAATATAATAGATGCGATTACAATTGCTATTAATGGTTTGCCGGCACGATCTTTAATATCTTTTAAGGCAACATTCAAGCCCAATCCAACCATTGCCATTATGATGAGTAATGTTGCTAAGAAATTTAATACTGCCATTAAAGGTTCTGGCAATGGTAAATACGTATTAATCAGTGCAGCAATAATAAAACCAAATAAGAAATATGGAATTTCTATTTTAGCTTTTTGTGCACTATGTTGTGATTTGTATTTCATGATTGCGAGTAAAATCAAACTGACTGGAATCAATAGAAATACACGTCCGAGTTTTGCGAGTAGTCCGATTTTAAGTGAAGCTTCTCCCGCAAATCCAGCAGCTAATACGACATGCGCAATTTCATGTAAACTACTGCCTGACCATGCGCCATATAATTGTGGCGCAATATTAAAGATAGATGTAATAACAGTGTAGGCTAATGAAAAGAGTGTTCCGATTAATGCGATAATGCCCACACTTAATGCTGTGTCTTTCTCTTTCGCTTTTAGAATTGAAGAAGTTGCGGCAATAGCAGCTGCACCGCAAATTCCTGTTCCGATTCCTAATAGAAGACCGATATCACGATCACCTTTAAGCCATTTGTTTAATAAGAAAATAAAACCGATACTAAAAATAACTACACCGATATCCACGAGTAATAATGTACGTCCTTGTGTAATGATTTCGTTAATATTTAATTTAAGACCATACAAGACAATCGCAAATTTCAAAAGCTTTTTCGCTGAAAATTCAATGCCAGGTCTAAGTGTTTCCGGATATCCTTTAATATGTCGATAAACAATCGCAAATAAGATCGCAATAGTCAATGCACCTACATTTGCGAGAATCGGCAACTTCGCTAACAACATACTGATGAGTGCGATAACCAGAGTAAAGAGTATCCCTAGTATGAAAGGTTTTTGTCTAAATGTTGTCATAGTCATGCCTCCTTAAAATTAAGGTTATCATTGGCTGACTATAACGTTAAATAAATATTTGGTATAGCGCTCATAACAAATTTGTTATAATAGTGAAAAGTCAAAGAGTCGGAGGACGTACAATGGATCCTTTTAAAGTATTAATTGAAGTCGTAAAAACGAGAAGCTACACGAAAGCAGCACAAAACTTATATACCTCGCAACCTTCAATCAGCCGAGATATTAAACGCTTAGAAAGTGACTATGACGTGAAGGTATTTGAATTTAAACATTCGAACATGCGACTCACAACTGATGGTGAAACTTTATTTCGATATGCGATACAAAAACAGCGACTTGAAGATCGTTTGAGAAAAGATTTAAAACAAGCACCTCATACAATTTCAGGAGAACTAACCATTGGCAGCAGTTACACTTACGGAGAATATCGATTGTCTGAACATCTCGCAGACTTGGCACTAAAATATCCTAAATTACACATTCATGCGAGATTAGATAACTCAGAACATATTATTGAACATCTTAAACATAATAGTATCGATGTAGGTATTGTAGAAAAAGAAATTCAAGACAATGCGTTAAATAAAATTAAAATTGAACATGATGAGTTAGTTTTAATTCGTAGAAAAGGGCAAGTGTTTGAACAAGCTTCAACGTTTTATATTAGAGAAAGAGGCTCAGGTACGCGTGCATACCAAGAGAAGGGGATTGAGAAACTTGGCTTAGATGATATCTTTTTAGTTGAAATGAATAACACCACACTGATTAAAAATATGGTGCGCAGTGGTATGGGAATATCTATTGTTTCCTCTTCAGCACTGACTCCTTATGATCATCAATATTTAAGCGTAGTACCTGTAGATATACAACGTGATTTTTATTTGTTTACACATAAGAATAAATACATTGATGATAATCTAAGCTTATTGATAGAACATTTGAAGAAGCAATAAAAAGTTGAACATAAAAAAGAAGTTAAGCATATTTTGCTTAACTTCACGTGTTTCATGTGTCAGTGTATATCACTGCATTGCTTTTATTTTTATAATCGTTGTCTTTATTTAGATAAAAGTAAATCTGTTTGTTTTACTTCTTTAAGTACTTCGCATGTATCTAAAGCGTTTGAAGATAATTGTGCGTATCTTTCAGCTAAACGATAAGCATTAACATAAAGTTCTAAAGCTTCTTTTGCGATATCTTCAGCATCCTCACTTTTTGACGGATTTGATTGAAGTACTAGTTCTGCGAACTTTTCGGGATCAATATTAATTGACATTGAATAACGACATCTCCTATAAATTTGATAGACAAATCATAACATACAAACACACCCTGAAAAAGTAAAACTTCTAGTCGAAAATTGACAGATTTTTTACAAATACAACAATGTGATGTATGAATGACTTAATTACTTTTACCCGCTCTACATAGAATTAAAGATGAAGTTATTAAAACTTAAAAGAATCTTTGATTTCAGAACGCGATTGATACTTTTCAATTGATGCTTTTTCCATTAAACTAACTAATATGAGAGGATGAAGGAACGTTGAGAATATTATTTATCGGCGATATCGTAGGTAAGGTAGGACGTCAGGCAATCACGACGTATCTTCCTAAATTGAAACAACATTACCGTCCGACTGCGACAATTGTGAACGCTGAAAATGCGGCACACGGCAAAGGACTGACTGAAAAAATTTATAAACAATTATTACGTGAAGGCGTAGACTTTATGACGATGGGCAATCATACGTATGGTCAGCGTCAGATTTATGAGTTTATTGATGATGCGAAACGTATGGTCAGACCTGCGAACTTCCCTGATGAAGCACCAGGTGTCGGCATGCGTTATATGCAAATTAATGACACAAAACTTGCTGTTATCAATTTGCAAGGACGCGCTTTTATGCAAGATATTGATGATCCATTTAAAAAAGCAGATGCTTTGATAAAAGAAGCGCAAAAAGAAACGCCTTATATTTTTGTAGATTTTCATGCGGAAACAACATCAGAGAAAAATGCGATGGGCTGGTATTTAGATGGCCGCGCAAGTGCTGTAGTTGGAACGCATACACATATTCAAACTTCAGATAACCGTATTTTACCTCAAGGTACAGGTTACATTACAGATGTCGGTATGACTGGCTTCTATGATGGTATTTTAGGTATTAATCGTGATGAAGTCATTTACCGTTTTATCTCAAGTTTACCGCAACGTCATGTTGTACCTGACGAGGGAAGAGAAGTTTTATCTGGTGTAGTTATTGATTTAGATAAAAATGGTAAAACCAAAAAGATTGAACGGATTTTAATTAACGAAGATAACCCATTCGAAATGGTCTGATAGGGTATCGTCCGTTAGTATGAATTTCACTTAAAACCACTGTTATCATAGTAATACAGTGGTTTATTTTGTTATGATGATAGATGAATTATATTACAGGAGGCAAAGCTAGGTATGAAATCACAAGTATCTTGGAAAGTAGGCGGACAACAAGGTGAAGGAATTGAATCGACTGGAGAAATCTTTGCCACAGCAATGAACCGTGAAGGGTATTATCTCTACGGATACAGACATTTCTCAAGCCGTATTAAAGGCGGACATACCAATAATAAAATCAGGGTATCAACAACACCTGTACATGCGATCAGCGATGATTTAGATATTCTAATCGCATTTGATCAAGAAACGATTGAATTAAACCATCATGAAATGCGTGATGACAGCGTAATTATTGTAGATGCAAAAGCAAAACCGTCTCGTCCTGAAAATTGTAAAGCCCAACTGATCGTACTGCCTTTTACAGATATCGCAAAAGAGTTAGGTACGAAATTAATGAAAAACATGGTCGCAATTGGTGCAACATGTGCCATTATGGATTTAGATATCAAATCTTTCGAATCTTTAATTGCGAATACATTCGGTAAAAAAGGCGAAAATATTGTAGACATGAACGTTCAAGCGTTACATGCAGGCTATGAAGCTATGAAAGAAGAAATGACAGACTTAAAAGGTGACTACCACCTTGAAGCAAGCCAGTCTGAGCCGCATTTATATATGATTGGTAACGATGCGATTGGTTTAGGTGCGATTTCAGCGGGTTCTAAATTTATGGCTGCTTATCCGATTACACCAGCATCAGAAATCATGGAATATATGATTGAAAACTTACCAAAAGTAAATGGTGCAGTTATCCAAACAGAGGATGAAATTGCGGCTGCGACAATGGCTATCGGTGCAAACTATGCAGGTGTCCGTGCATTTACAGCATCAGCAGGACCTGGCTTGTCGTTAATGATGGAATCTATCGGGTTATCAGGTATGACTGAAACGCCGTTAGTGATTGTGAATACACAACGTGGCGGTCCATCAACAGGCTTACCGACAAAAGAAGAACAATCTGACTTAATGCAGATGATTTATGGTACGCATGGCGATATTCCTAAAATTGTCGTAGCACCGACAGATGCTGAAGATTCGTTCTATTTAACAGTTGAAGCTTTCAACTTAGCTGAAGAATACCAATGCCCAGTCATTATCTTAAGTGATTTACAATTAGCATTAGGTAAACAAACTGTTGAACAATTAGATTTCAGTCGTGTAGAAATTAAACGTGGCGAGTTGCTGCAAAGTGATATTGAAAGAGATGAAGATGATAAATCTTACTTCAAACGTTATGCATTAACAGCAAGCGGTGTATCACCACGACCAATTCCAGGTGTTAAAGGCGGTATTCATCATGTGACAGGTGTAGAACACAGTCCAGAAGGTAAACCTAGCGAGTCTGCACAAAACCGTCAAGAACAAATGGACAAACGTATGCGTAAGACAGAAAAGTTATTAATCAATGAACCTGTGATTGACGATCAACCGTATGATGAAGCGGATATCTTATATATTGGTTTCATTTCAACAAAAGGTGCAATTCAAGAAGGTAAAGCACGTCTTGAAGATGAAGGTATTAAAGTCAATCATTTACAAATTAAACAATTGCATCCGTTCCCTAAACAAATTGTGCAAGAAGCGGTAGATAAAGCGAAAAAAGTAGTTGTTGTTGAACATAACTATCAAGGACAACTTGCGAATATATTAAAAATGAATGTGAACGTCCATCAAAAATTAATCAATCAAACGAAGTATGATGGTACACCATTCTTACCACATGAAATTGAAGAAAAAGGTTTAGAAATTGCCAAAGAAACTGAAGGAGTGGTTACAGGTGGCAACATTTAAAGATTTTAGAAATAACGTTAAGCCTAACTGGTGTCCAGGTTGCGGTGACTTCTCAGTCCAAGCAGCGATTCAAAAAGCAGCTGCAAATGTAGGCTTAGAACCAGAAGAAGTAGCATTAATTACAGGTATCGGTTGTTCAGGTCGTTTATCAGGCTATGTTAACTCATATGGTATGCACGCGATTCACGGTCGTGCTTTACCGATTGCGCAAGGTGTTAAAATGGCCAATAAAGATTTAACAGTGATTTGTTCAGGCGGTGACGGAGATGGTTATGCGATTGGTATGGGTCATACCATTCATGCATTACGTCGTAACATGAACATTACGTACATCGTTATGGATAACCAAATTTATGGTTTAACTAAAGGACAAACATCACCATCATCAGCACCTGGCTTTGTGACAAAAACTACACCAAAAGGCAACATTGAACAAAACGTCGCACCGTTAGAATTAGCATTATCATCAGGTGCAACATTTGTAGGACAAGGTTTCTCAAGTGACATCAAAGGATTGACTGCTTTAATCGAAGAAGCAATCAACCATGATGGTTTCTCATTTGTGAACGTTTTCTCACCATGTGTGACTTATAATAAAGTAAACACGTATGATTGGTTTAAAGAAAATCTTGTATCTGTTGATGAATTAGAAGATTATGATCCATCAGATAAAGGTAAAGCAACACAAGCAGTTATCAATCATGAATCATTGCTGACAGGTATTGTATATCAAGATAAAGAAACACCTTCTTATGAATCACAATTAGAAGTGATGAGCGGAGAAGCTTTAGCTAAGCAAGATATCAACATTGACCAATCACAATTTGATGAACTAACAAAACAATTTATTTAAAATACAAAATAGCCTTCATATTCTTCAAATAACGGGTATAAGTTATTGTAAGGGTATGAAGGCTTATTTATGATTCTGAAAATATATTTATATGATTATTTTGTATATCCATTAAATTGAGATTGACTAAAGTTTAAAATAAAAGTTTGGCATACCGCTTAATCAGGGTAATGTTTAAATAAGTCGCATTTAAGAGGTGTACAAAATGAAGAAAGAGATAAACGGAAATGAAACTCCTATGACACAAGAGCACTTATTAAATAAAATTGCACATAATTACTTAGAAGGACAGCAAGTAGATCCTTCAAATGAACATATAATTGAAAATGAAACACCACAAGGGTATGATGCACGCATTTATTTATTAAAAAACGAAGCCAATCGAAAACATTTAGCACACTGTATTAGAGATTATATCAATGGACATCTCGTAAAAGTGTTAGTAGACGATCATTTATTAATCGATTTTACGGAAACAGCAAATAATGATCATACCCATTTCAAAAGTTTAAATGGAGAATTAATCAAACATTTTAATCGAGCAATCAGACAAATTAAAGGTGAAATTCCTTTTGATGAAGATAATCATCCTGTGCCTCTATATGTTAGACGAATCAGTGAAGGTGGTTTTAAAGTTTTGAAACTTGATGAAATCCACCGCCTAGTCTATAAAGAAATTGATCATCGCCTCATTATTATCAGCTGTTATTACCACACTGTATGATTTCCATAAAACTAAGATAGAATATTCGATAGAAAATATAAATTTTGATACAGTAAAGTTAATGAAATAGTGAAAAGAGGTTTGAAAGATGCAAGATACATTGATGAGTATTCAAGTATTACCTAAAACACCCAATGGTGAAGACGTTATTCCATATGTTGATGAAGCGATTTCTATTATTGAACAATCTGGATTAAAATTTAGAGTATCGCCATTAGAAACAACCGTTCAAGGCACAATGAGCGAGTGTTTAATTTTAATTCAAAATATTAATGACAGAATGGTCGAACTAGAAGTACCAAGTGTCATCAGTCAAGTGAAGTTCTATTATGTACCGACTGGTATTACAATGGAAGATTTGACCGCAAAATATGATTAATAAATATTATTTGCTAAAGCATTCCTAATTACAGGAGTGCTTTTTTGTTTTATCAAACAACCTAATTATAAAAATAATAAAAAATAGAAGCGTCATTGACACAATAGTCTGAATATTAATATAATAATTTCATATAAGCGGCATAGAGATAACAGCAAGAGGAGGAATTATATGAAGAAACGATGGTTTAAGTTAGCGATAGTTTTACTATCACTGTTATTAGTACTATCAGCATGCGGCAGCAAAAAGTCGGATTCTAATAATACTAAGGGTTCAAGCAGTACGGGCAAGAGTGACAAAAAAGGCGGTACATTAAATATTGGTACAGGTGCACCACCAGAAGGTAACTTCTCTGGTATTTATGCAGCATCAGTCACTGATTCAGGTGTTATCGGATTATTCAGTGATGGATTATTCAAAATGGATGATCATTTACAATTAGAACCAAACTTAGTGTCATGGAAAGAAATCGAACCTGCTAAGAAATATAAATTCACATTGAAAAAAGGTGTGAAATGGCAAGATGGTAATCCATTAACAATCAATGACTGGATTTTTCACATTAGAAACATTAGCAAATCCTGACTACGATGGTCCACGTTATGACAACGTAGATTGTATCGAAGGGGCACAAGCGAAAAAAGAAGGTCAAGCGGATACAATTTCAGGTATCAAAAAAATTGATGACTACAATGTAGAAATCACATTCAAAGAGAAAAAAGTTAATAACTTATTGAAAATTTATGCTGGCGATTTATTGAGTGAAAAAATCTTTAAAGATATTCCAGTTAAAGATATGGCGAAATCAGACGCTGTTCGTAAACACCCAATCGGTTATGGACCATTCAAAGTTAAAAAAATCGTAGATGGCGAATCAGTACAATTTGAGAAAAACAAAGATTACTGGAAAGGTGAACCAAAACTAGACAAAATCAACTATAAAGTTGTAGACCAAAATGCGATGGTTAAAGCTCTTCAAAACGGCGACATCGACATGGTAGGTCAAGGTACACCACCAATGGCGAAACAAGTCAAAGACTCTAAAGCAGACAACATTAAAATATTAACAGCACCATCAACACAATACCAAATTATCGGATTTGTATTAAACAAATATGATAAAAAAGCAATGAAAGTCGGAGAACCACTTCCTAAATACCAAGATGTACGTTTAAGAAAAGCAATGGATTATGCGATCAATAAAGATGAATGGATTAAAGCATTCATGTATGGTTACGCTAAACCAACGAACTCATTAATTCCAACAAGTCACTGGGTATCTCAAGGTAATAAAGGCTTAGAAGACTATAGCTACAATGTTAAAAAAGCGAAAAAATTATTAGATGAAGCAGGATATAAAGATAGAGACGGCGATGGTTTCAGAGAAGACCCTAAAGGTAAAAAATTCGAAATCAGCTTGAAACACTATGCAGGTGCAAACCCAACATTTGAACCAAGAACTGCAGCACTTAAAGGTTATTGGGAAAAAGTTGGTTTGAAAACTAAAGTCAGCATGGTTGAATTCAGTAAATATAATGCAGATTTAGAAAAATCAGACGGTAGCGTTGAAGTTTATTTCAGAGGATGGCAACAAGGGGCTGACCCAGATCCATCAGGTTTATATAAATCAAATGCATTATGGAATGAATCACGTTACAACAACCCAGAATCAGATAAATTATTAGCAGAAGCTACTGATTTTGATGTTGTAGGAAACGACAAAGAAAAACGTAAAGATATCTACTTGAAATGGCAAAAACTTTGGAATAAAGATGTTCCAGTTATCCCTCTTGTAGAACTTGAAGATATTACTTTAGTTAGCAATAAAGTTAAAAACTTTGAAGTTTCATTCAAAGGTTCTAACCCTGCAAATGAATGGACTGTAGAAAAATAATTTTGCATGAAAAGCCTCGATTATTTTCGAGGCTTTTTCTAAGCAAAAAAAGGGAGTGTTGAAATTGACATCGAGGAATATTTTAGAAATAACACAATTAAAAACCAGCTTTTACATAAAGAAAGAATGGCATTCTGCAGTTAATGATATTAATTTGTCAGTTGAAGAAGGGGAGATTCTTGGGATCGTAGGTGAATCAGGATCAGGTAAATCTGTAATAAGTTTATCTGTGATGCAGTTATTACCAGAAAAAATTGCCAAGATTGAAGAAGGAGAAATCGTCTTTAAAGGTAAGCGTGTCGACAACATCAGTGAGAATGACTATAACCAACTAAGAGGTAAAGAACTCTCAATGATTTTCCAAGAACCGATGACAGCTTTAAATCCAGTATTTACAATTGGTAATCAGCTTACTGAAAAAATCATGCTGCATTTGAAATTGAATAAATCAGAAGCGAGAGCCAAAGCGATTGATTTGCTGAACCAAGTAGGTATTCCGCGTGCCGCAGAAGTCATTGATAACTATCCGCATCAATTATCAGGGGGGATGAGACAGCGTGTCATGATCGCATTAGCTATTTCTTGTAGTCCTGATTTGTTAATCGCTGATGAGCCTACCACTGCCTTAGACGTTACAGTACAAGCCCAAATTTTAGAGTTGTTACGTAAAATCAGAAAAGAAACGAATATGTCTATCATCTTCATTTCGCATGACTTAGCTGTTATCTCAGAACTCTGTGACCGCGTTGCCGTAATGTATGCCGGTAATATTATTGAAACTGGCACGACAAATGAAATTTTCAAATCTCCGAAACATCCTTATACACAAGCTTTAATCAGATCGATACCTAAATTAGACAGTGATGTTGAAAAATTAGAAGTCATTGAAGGTAGTGTCCCTTCACTTGTAAATATGCCGAAAGTAGGATGTAAATTCGCAAATAGATGTCCGCATGTTATGGATATCTGTAAAACTGAAAACGTCGCTTTAAAATCGATTGACGCAAAACATAAAGTCGCTTGTCATTTATATGACGAGCAATAATGGAGGAACGATATGGATAAAAAGACAATCTTAGAAGTAAACAATCTTAAGCAATATTATCCAATTAAAGGTGGATTTTTTCGTAGAACAATCGGTCAAGTTAAAGCAGTAGACGGTATCAGTTTTAAAATTAATGAAGGAGAAACAATGGGGCTTGTTGGTGAATCAGGCTGTGGTAAATCGTCAGCAGGACGCAGCATTTTAAGATTACAGACACCGACAGATGGTACTGTTTTATTCGATGGCGAGGATATCACAAAGATTTAAGGTAGAAAGTTGAGAGAAGCGAGACAAGGTTTTCAAATGGTCTTTCAAGATCCTTATGCATCATTAAACCCGCTTCAAATGGTCGGCGATATCGTCGCTGAACCGATTAAAAACTATCATAAAATATCTAAAGAAGAACTCGAAAAAGAAGTCAAAGCACTGCTTGTCAAAGTAGGTCTAAATACAGAAGACTATTACAAATATGCGCATGAATTTTCAGGGGGTCAAAGACAAAGGGTCGGTATTGCACGTGCACTCGCTTTAAAACCAAAACTTATCATTTTAGATGAACCTGTCAGTGCGTTAGATGTTTCTGTACAATCTCAAGTTTTGAACTTATTAGATGATTTGCAAGAAGAGTTTAATCTCAGCTATTTATTTATCGCCCATGACTTAAGTGTCGTAAAGCATGTGAGTGATTACATTGGAGTTATGTATCTCGGACACATTGTAGAACAAGGTCCGTCAGATGAAATTTATAACAATCCTAAACATCCGTACACACAAGCTTTGATTTCAGCTATTCCTGAAATTGATCCAGAAAAAAGAAAAGAACGTATTTTATTAACAGGTGATTTACCTTCTCCTGCCAATCCACCGACAGGGTGTCCATTCCATACCCGTTGTCCGATTGCTCAAGAAGCGTGTAAAACAACTAAGCCAAAGTATAAAGAAGTCAGTCAAAATCATTTCGCAGCATGCTTATTGATTGAGGAAGAGGTGGAAAAATGATTCAGTTAATTGTTCGTCGTTTATTATTGATGATTCGGTTATTATTCTTAATTTCAATCGTTATCTTCGGTATTGCGAAAATGCAGCCGGGTGATGCTTTTACAGGATCTGTAACGTCAACTGATAGTTCAGCATCTAAATATATTGAACAACAAAGAAAAAAATTAGGCTATGATCAGCCGATTCATGTGCAATATATGAAATGGGCTGAAAAAATCGCTCAAGGTGATTTAGGTGAATCTGTACGATTCAAACGTCCAGTTTTAGATTTAATTAAAGAAAGAATGCCAAACACAATTACACTAGGTACATTAAGTTTGATATTTACTTATATTTTAGCGTTTCCGCTTGGTATTGTTTCAGGACGGAAACCGTACTCACCTTTAGATTATTCTATACAAATCGCGAACTATTTCTTACTCGCGTTACCTTCATTTGTAGCGGGTGTGTTCGCAATTTATTTATTTGCTTTCCAATTAAACTGGTTCCCATTCCAAGGCTCAGTGACGATTGGTTTGGAAGAAGGTACATTCCCGTACTATATGAGTAAAATTTATCATGCCTTATTGCCTGCATTGATTCTAGGTATTATGTCGACAGCAGGTTACGTACAATTCTTAAGAAATGATATTATCGAAAATTCACGTAAAGACTATGTCAGAACAGCACGTTCAAATGGTATTTCAGAAAACAAAATTTACAACAAACATATTTTAAGAAACTCAGTCATTCCGATTGTGACATTCTTCGGTGGAGATGTGTTATCTATCTTCGGCGGGGCTGTAATTACAGAAACGATTTTCTCTTATCCTGGTATCGGTAAATTATTAATTGAAGCAATCAGCGGTAAAGACTATCCATTAATGATGGCATTACTTTTATTCTTTGCATTTTTAGGACTATTAGCGAACTTAATATCCGACATCACATACAGTATTGTAGACCCTAGAATTAAGAGCAACTAAGGAGGAGAAAACATGTCTAAAAAATCAAAAACGAAACATGAAAGTTATTCACCGCTGAAAACAGCCATGATTCACTTCACACATAATAAATTAGCAATGACAGCGCTGATTACATTAATTGCGATATTTGTGATTTCAATGTTATCTCCACTGCTTGCGCCGTACGATCCAAACTTACAAAATTTGGTTTATATTAAAGGGGATATGTCACCAGAACACTGGTTAGGCACAGATGCCGGTGGACGTGATATTTTAAGTCGTCTGCTTTATTCTGGTCGTGTCTCTATGGTCTTTGGGATTGTGACAACTGCCGGAATTTTAATCATCGGTTTGATTGTCGGAATGATTTCAGGTTACTATGGCGGCAAAGTAGATACCATTTTAATGCGTTTTACTGAGTTTGTTATGTTGTTCCCATTCATTCCATTCGCAATCGTATTAAATGCGACATTCAGTGACAAAATCAAAAACCCATATGGCTCAGCATTTATTTTAGCAGCTGTAATCATTACCTTATCATGGGTTGGGATTGCCAGATTAACTCGTGGTAAAGTCATGCAGGAAAAAGAAAATGAATATTTCTTAGCGGCAGTTTCAATTGGAACACCTGTTTATAAAATTATGTTAAAACACTTACTTCCAAATATTTTAAGTGTCATCATTGTACAAGCAACATTATTATTTGCGGTACAAATCGTGGCAGAAGCTGGTTTAAGTTTCCTTGGTTTCGGTATTGCGAAAACAACACCGACATGGGGGAATATGTTATCGGATGCGCAAGAAGCGGATGTATTAAGCAGTAAACCATGGATTTGGATGCCACCAGCGATGATTATTACGATTACAATTTTATGTATCAACTTCGTGGGTGAAGGATTAAAAGATGCTTTGAACCCTAAATCTAAACACTAATCAAAGAGTCGGTCACATTGACCGGCTTTTTCTTATGAGAACAAGAATCATTTTGCACTTTTATGATAAACCATATATAATGTAATAATGATAAATCGGGGATATAGAAAGGATTTTGCGAAGTGAATGAAGAACAAAGAAAAGCAGGTTCTTTAGACGTCATTGCTCAACGAAATAAAAAAGAAAAAGATTATAGTCAGTACTTCGAAACAGTGTATCAACCTCCTAGTTTAAAAGAAGCCAAAAAACGCGGTAAAGAAGAAGTAAAATATAATCGTGATTTCCAAATAGATGAAAAGTTTAAAGATATGGGTAAAGGCCGTACGTTCTTTATTAAAACATACGGTTGTCAAATGAACGCACATGACACAGAAGTAATGGCAGGTATTTTTGAGGCACTTGGTTATACGCTAGCAGACGACATGTTGAAAGCGGATGTTATTTTACTGAATACTTGTGCAATCCGTGAGAATGCGGAGAATAAAGTGTTCAGTGAAATCGGTAATTTAAAACATTTAAAACGCGATCGTCCAGATTGTTTAATCGGCGTTTGCGGTTGTATGTCACAAGAAGAATCAGTAGTAAATAAAATCTTAAAATCATTCCAAAATGTGGACATGATTTTCGGTACGCATAATATTCATAAACTGCCTGAAATTTTAGAAGAAGCTTATTTATCTAAAGCAATGGTCATTGATGTATGGTCAAAAGAAGGCGATGTTATTGAAAACTTGCCTAAAGTACGTGATGACTATTTCAAAGCTTGGGTCAATATTATGTACGGTTGTGACAAGTTCTGTACATATTGTATTGTTCCGTTTACACGTGGTAAAGAACGTAGCCGTAGACCAGAAGATATTATTGAAGAAGTACGTGATTTAGCACGTCAAGGTTATAAAGAGATTACATTATTAGGACAAAATGTTAACTCATATGGTAAGGACTTACAAGATATTGAATATGGTTTAGGCCATTTATTTGAAGATATCGCTAAAATTGATATTCCACGTGTTCGCTTCACAACAAGTCATCCATGGGACTTCACAGACCACATGATTGAAGTTATTGCCAAAGGCGGCAATATTATTCCACATATTCATTTACCGGTACAATCTGGTAATGATGCCGTACTTAAAATTATGGGACGCAAATATACACGTGAAAGTTATTTAGATTTAGTAAATCGTATCAAAGCAGCAATTCCAGATGTTGCGTTAACAACAGATATCATTGTCGGTTATCCAAATGAAACTGAAGAACAATTTGAAGAGACTTTATCACTATATGATGAAGTTGAATTCGAACATGCGTATACGTACCTTTATTCACAACGTGATGGTACACCAGCAGCACGTATGAAAGATAACGTGGCAACTGAAGTGAAGAAAGAACGTTTACAACGTTTGAATAAAAAAGTCGGTTATTATTCAGAACGTGCCTTAAAAGCATACGAAGGTGAAGTGGTCACTGTACTATGTGAAGGCAGCAGTAAAAAAGATGAAAATGTTTTAGCAGGTTATACTGAGAAAAATAAACTTGTCAATTTCAGAGGACCTAAAGAAGCAATTGGTCAATTAGTGAAAGTGAAAATTGATGAAGCGAAACAATATTCTTTAAACGGTACATTCTTAAATATTGTGGAAGCTGAAGCGGTTGAAGCATAATGTACGATAAAGCAGAGATTATCGCTAAGGCACAAGCACTCAGTGATCAAATAAAAGCTTTAGAAACCGTTAAAGAATATCAAAAAGTTGAACAACAAATACATCGTAATCATCATATCGATGCGTGGATGGCTGATTTGAAACAACGACAAAAGCAATCAGTCAATTTGCAGAACTACGGCAAAATGGAAGCTTTCAAGCGTAGTGAAGCAGAGATTGCGGAGATTCAACAAAAAATCAATGCGTTGCCGATTGTGACAGAGTTTCGTGATGCCCAAGCAGATGCGAATGATTTATTGCAGATGATGATTAATACG
Source organism: Staphylococcus sp. HMSC056G08 (assembly GCF_001812305.1). Classification (NCBI taxonomy): domain Bacteria; kingdom Bacillati; phylum Bacillota; class Bacilli; order Caryophanales; family Staphylococcaceae; genus Staphylococcus; species Staphylococcus sp. HMSC056G08. The sequence continues at coordinate 28,394 of NZ_KV808507.1, read as the reverse complement.
ATGGCTGATCAGTTAAATGCAGCGCACCACAAGCAGTAACTTTAAATTATAAGTGAAAGGGCGTTTTTTATTGTGAATGTAAGAAAGCTTACACTGACTTCAATGTTTATCGCCATTAATGTGGTTTTAAGCAGTTTGATTGTTATCCCTATTGGACCGATTAAAGCAGCACCGATTCAGCATATGATTAATGTGCTATGCGCTGTATTTGTAGGACCGTGGTTTGGATTGGCACAAGCCTTTCTATCTTCTGTAATTAGAATGATGTTCGGCACAGGATCTGCTTTTGCGTTTCCTGGCAGTATGATTGGTGTATTGTTGGCAAGTGCACTTTACCGCTACCGTAAACATTTATTTATGGCAGCTATCGGTGAAGTCATCGGTACAGGATTAATCGGAAGTTTTATGTGTATTCCATTAGCATTCGTACTCGGTTTACAACATTTTGCGATTAAACCTTTAATGGCAGCCTTTATTACTTCAAGTGCTGTCGGTGCTTTTATCAGCTATGTTGTATTAATGATATTATTTAAAAAAGGCAAACTCTCTCGTTGGTTGCCTAAAGATTAATAAATAAGACCCCATTTGTTTCTTAAATGAAGTGAATGGGGTCATTGTTATATCTTGTGGTTTTTATAACTAAATATTGTTTTAGTCATAGAAAGAAAATACTAGTAAACTGTTAGAATCTCATACATGAAATAACTATATGTGGTCAATTAGTACTATTTTTGATCACGTAACTGAATATACTGATCGATATAATTTGAAAATGCACCATCTACACCTGCATTCAGCAATGCTTGCATCTCTGGTTGTGTATTTACTGTATATGGATGAACAAGTAAGTCGTGACGATGTGCTTTGTCGACATTTTGTGGTGTCGCATCATGATACTCAGGGCCGACACCTTGTGCATAAGATGAAATAAAGTCTAGTTGTTGATCAGTATAAGCGGATAATTGACCAATATCTGTTAGTTGAATAAGCGGAATATGGCTATTTAAGCGTTGCATCTTCAGTAAGCTTTCTTGTGAGAAGCTTTGAATCACAACTTGTCCGTTTTTTAGTTTTGCAGGAGTTAATAAGCCATGTTGATTCAGTGTTTGAAGTAATTTTTCTTCCATACCTGGATACACATCTGGTGACTTTGTCTCGATATAATAATTAGTATCTTGACCATAACGATTTAAAATCTCGTCAAGCGTCGGAATTTTTGCGCCTTCATATTCAGGTTTCGCATATTGTGGATTTTCAACGTTAAACCAAGTACCGACATCCATTTGTTTCAGTTGTTCTGTCGTATAATTTTTGACGGGACCATGGAATTTTCCACCAGTTGTACGATCTACCGTTTCATCATGCATCGCGATAAGATTGCCGTCTTTAGTCATCTGTAAATCTAATTCAATATAGTCTGCGTTAAGTTCATGTTTCGCTTTGTCATATGCGAAGAAAGTATGTTCAGGTGCATAACCACTCGCGCCACGATGTGCAATTGAAACATTTTGATTTAAGATGTTATGCGGATGATTAGACATATTTTTTGTAGATTGGTTATGCGCATTTGAAGCTGGACCGATAGTGTCGGTGCTCGCATAAGAAGCTTGGGAAGTTGCGAGAAGTGCAGTAGAAATCATGAGAGTAGAAAAAATAGTTGATTTAATTTTCATATGTATTCATGCTCCTTTGTTTAAGATATTTTCATGATAGCTTAAGATTTAAGGGGAATTGCACATATTTACTATAAGTTTATAAAAGTTAACTATAGTTTTATGATTTATTATTATTTTTAAAATTAGATTAAAATTACAGTGTAAAGACGATACTCGTTTGTGAGAACATAATTTGTTAAAATAGATGAGTTAAGACAAGTGAAAAGAATATGAATTTCCTATACAATCACTTATAATGATTAAACCTAAAATTAGAAGGAATGATTGAAAATCATGACAAATGTAACGCCGATGATGCAGCAATATTTAAAAATTAAATCACAATATCAAGACTGCTTACTGTTTTTCAGACTAGGCGATTTTTATGAAATGTTTTATGAAGATGCTAAAGTCGCATCGAAAGTGTTAGAAATCACGTTGACGAAGCGTGATGCGAAAAAAGAAAATCCGATACCCATGTGCGGGGTGCCGTATCATTCAGCAGAAAGCTATATCGAAACTTTAATTGATAACGGCTATAAAGTGGCTATTTGTGAACAAATGGAAGATCCGAAGGTTACAAAAGGCATGGTACGCCGTGAAGTCATCCGCGTCGTTACACCTGGTACGATTATGAACCAGGGCGGTGTTGATGAGAAACAAAACAACTATATTTTAAGCTTCGTCAGAGAAAATGGTGGCATTGCGTTAAGTTATTGCGATGTTTCTACTGGTGAATTAAAAGTGACACACTTTAAAGATGAAAGTATGTTGCTGAATGAAATCACAACGATTAATCCAAATGAAATTGTGACAGCAGAAACAGTAGAAGAAAACTTAAAACAACAAATGTCGCTTGCGACTGAAACGTTGACTGTTGTAGATGATATCACGAATCAAGACTATCCAGTGAATCAAGTAGAAGATGACCTGATGCATCGTGCTGTACAAGTCTTATTAGATTATATTCATCACACACAAAAACGAAACTTAGATCATATTGAAGATGTCAAAGTGTACGAAGCAGTAGACTTTATGAAAATGGATTATTATGCGAAACGTAATTTAGAGTTAACAGAAAGTATCCGTTTGAAGTCTAAAAAAGGTACTTTATTATGGCTGATGGATGAAACGAAAACTCCGATGGGAGCACGTCGTTTAAAACAATGGATAGATCGGCCATTAATTTATAAACAAGCTATTAATGAACGTTTAGATGCAGTGTCTCAATTGATAGACCGCTTCATCGAACGTGATACACTCCGTAATTACTTAAACCAAGTCTATGATATTGAACGCCTTGTGGGACGTGTCAGTTATGGTAACGTCAATGCACGTGATTTAATCCAATTGAAGCACTCAATATCTGAAATTCCGAATATCAAAGCTTTACTAGATGAATTTGATCAACAGCTGCCAGAACAATTCAGACAGCTAGAACCTTTAGATGATTTACTCGATTTATTAGAACAAAGTATCGTGGAAGAGCCTCCGATTTCTGTAAAAGATGGTGGTTTATTTAAACAAGGCTTCAATGAACAGCTTGATGAATATTTAGAAGCGTCAATTAATGGGAAACAATGGCTTGCGCAACTTCAAGCAAAAGAACGAGAACGTACTGGCATCCGCTCATTAAAAATCAGCTTCAACAAAGTATTCGGTTACTTTATCGAAATTACGCGTGCGAATCTAAAAGACTTTGAACCTGCTGATTATGGCTATACACGTAAACAAACTTTATCGAATGCGGAACGTTTTATTACTGACGAATTAAAAGAAAAAGAAGATTTGATTTTAGGCGCAGAAGATAAAGCGGTTGAATTAGAGTATCAATTATTTGTGAAATTGAGAGAAGCAGTTAAAACTTATACTGAACGTCTTCAAAAACAAGCAAAATTAATTTCAGAAATTGACTGTCTTCAAAGTTTTGCGGAAATCGCGCAAAAATATAACTACGTCAGACCTGAGTTCAGTGAAGATAAAACATTGAACTTAGTCGATTCACGCCATCCAGTGGTAGAACGTGTGATGGATTATAATGATTATGTACCTAATGATTGTTACTTAGATGACGAACAATTTATTTACTTAATTACTGGACCGAATATGTCAGGTAAATCAACATATATGCGTCAAATTGCGATTATCAGTATTATGGCGCAAATGGGGGCATATGTTCCATGTGGTGAAGCGGTCTTACCGATTTTTGACCAAATCTTTACACGTATCGGTGCAGCGGATGATTTAGTTTCAGGTAAAAGTACGTTCATGGTAGAAATGTTAGAAGCACAAAAAGCCTTAACTTACGCGACTGAAGACAGCTTGATTATCTTCGATGAAATCGGTCGTGGTACTTCTACATTTGATGGTTTAGCATTAGCTCAAGCCATGATTGAATATGTAGCACAAACGTCTCATGCGAAGACTTTATTCTCTACTCACTACCATGAGCTGACAACATTAGATCAATCGTTACCATGTCTTAAAAATGTACATGTCGCAGCAAATGAATATCAAGGCGAATTGATCTTCCTGCATAAAGTCAAAAAGGGTGCAGTAGATGACAGTTATGGTATTCAAGTTGCGAAATTAGCAGACTTACCTGATGAAGTGATTGACCGTGCACAAGTGATTTTAGATGCCTTTGAAGCAAAAGATAAACCACAGCCGCATATTCCGACGAATGAAACATCAGAAATGCAGGTGGCTGAAAGCACAGAAGAAACAAAACAGTCTAAAGGAAATGAAGCAGAGTTCTTCCAAGGTACCTTTGACTTATTTGATAGTGCGCCGAAAGAAAGTGCGATAGAAGCGGAATTGAAACAACTTAATATTTCTAATATGACACCGCTTGAAGCATTGATTAAATTAAACGAATTACAAAATCAATTAAAATAGAGGTGACGAATCATGGGCAAAATTAAAGAATTACAAACTTCACTCGCTAATAAAATTGCGGCGGGTGAAGTCGTAGAACGTCCTGGATCAGTCGTCAAAGAATTACTCGAAAATGCCCTTGATGCACAAGCAAGTGAAATTAATATAGAAGTTAAACAGTCTGGCATTGAATCTATTCGTGTTGTAGATAATGGAACAGGTATAGAGGAAGATGACTTGAAGTTAGTCTTTCATCGTCATGCGACGAGTAAGTTAAGTGAAGATAACGACTTATTCCATATAAGAACATTAGGCTTTCGTGGTGAAGCCTTGGCCAGTATTTCTTCTGTAGCAAAAGTGACATTAAAAACATGTACAGACGGACAAAACGGTCATGAAATTTATGCAGAAGATGGCGCAATTTTAAACCAAAAGCCGGCGAAAGCGAAACAAGGGACAGATATTTTAGTAGAATCCTTGTTTTATAATACGCCAGCACGTTTGAAATATGTGAAGAGCTTGTATACAGAATTAGGCAAGATTACAGATATCGTCAACCGTATGGCCATGAGTCATCCAGATGTGCGTTTCACTTTAGTTTCAGATGGTAAAGTGCTGATTAAAACAAATGGTTCTGGACGTACGAATGAAGTGATGGCAGAAATATACGGTATGAAAGTGGCTAAAGATTTAGTACATATTACAGGTGATACGAGTGATTACCACCTAGAAGGTTATGTCGCTAAACCAGAACATTCACGTAGTAACCGTCACTATATTTCTATTTTTATCAATGGACGTTATATTAAGAATTTCATTTTAAATAAAGCCATTTTAGAAGGGTATCATACGTTGCTGACAATCGGCCGTTATCCTATTTGTTATATCAATATTGAAATGGATCCAATTTTAGTAGACGTCAATGTGCATCCTACAAAATTAGAAGTCAGACTTTCTAAAGAAGAACAATTATATGATTTAATTGTCGAAAAAATTAGAGATGCGTTTAAAGATAAAATCTTAATTCCACATAATGATGAAAATAAATTGTATAAAAAGAACAAAGTGTTGGAATCATTTGAACAACAGAAATTAGATTTTGAAAAAAGAAACCAGCAACAATCTACTCAAACTTCGAATGATTTGCCTACCTTTGAATCTGAATCTGAAGCTTCTAATGAACAGGTCTCTGAAAAGAATACATCAGCTTCAGATTATCAAGCGTATCAAGAGATGCAAAAAGCAATGTTGTCTGATTTAGAAGAAAAAGATAATCAATCTGATAATAACGATGCATTATTAAATAAAACTGAAGCTACAACACATACACCAGAAGAAGCAGCGTATGACGCACAACCAACACCAGATGTTCGTGAAACACAAAACGCGCAACCTAAACACCGTGTGCCATATATGGAAGTAGTCGGCCAAGTTCATGGGACATATATTATTGCGCAAAATGAGACTGGCATGTTTATGATTGATCAGCATGCGGCACAAGAACGCATTAAATATGAGTATTTCCGTGAAAAAATTGGAGAAGTAACGAATGAAGTTCAGAATTTATTAATACCGTTAACATTCCATTTTTCAAAAGATGAGCAAATGATTATTGATGAGTTCAAGGATGAATTAGATAAAGTAGGGGTACATTTAGAACCGTTCGGTGCGCATGACTATATCGTGAATAGTTATCCTGTCTGGTTCCCTAAAGCAGAGGCAGAAGAGATTATTCAAGATATGGTAGAGTATGTGTTAGAACATAAAAAAGTAGAGATTAAGAAGATTAGAGAAGAAGCGGCCATCATGATGAGCTGTAAAAAATCTATTAAAGCCAATCATTATTTAAGAAATCATGAAATGGCGGACTTAATTGATCAGTTGAGAGAAATGGAAGACCCATTTACTTGTCCGCATGGTCGTCCGATTATCATCAGTTTTTCAAATTATGAAATGGAGCGTTTATTCAAACGTATCCAGTAAAGGAGATATGAGCTTGAAACCACACATTTTACCTGCAATCCGTGAAATGCGCGATTTAGAAAAATTGGTGAAAGCGGATTATCCTACTTGCGTGTTATTGGATGCGCATATCGGTCATTTACAAAGTATTACCGATTTATTGAAACAACACAGCATGGAAATGTATATTCATGTGGATTTAACAAGGGGTATTGCGCACGATGAGTTCGGTTGTGAATATTTGATTCAAAAATTCAAGCCGAAAGGTATTGTGTCGACGAAACCTAAAGTGATTAAAAAAGCAAAGACATTAAAAGTAACGACAATTTTACGTGTCTTTATTATTGATAGTCATGCGCTTAAACGTAGTATTGCCTTAATCCAACAAGTAAAGCCGGATTTTGTGGAAGTATTACCTGGAGTCGCAAGCAAGGTAATACAGAAAATTTATGATGAAACAAAGACACCTGTGATTGCTGGTGGGCTGATTGATTTAGAAGAAGAAGTACAAGAAGCCGTAACAAGTGGTGCGGAATATGTTACAACGAGCAATAAAACATTATGGTAAATTTTTGGAACGTAATTTTGTGAAATTGTGAATAATTATTGACAACGCTTTCATAAAAAGATATTCTGTTAATAAGTTAATATAAATATTGATAGAGATAGGAGACTTCTACATTGTATTCAATTATGTAGGAGTCTTTTTGTCTTTTTTTAAGGAGTGAATTAAGATGAGTCCATATTTTGCGGAATTTCTAGGGACAGCCATTCTGATTTTATTTGGGGGCGGCGTGGTTGCCAATTTGAACTTAGCAAAATCAAAAGGTTTAGGCAGTGATTGGATTAATATTTCGCTTGGTTGGGGGCTTGCGGTAACACTAGGTGTTTATGCAGTCGGAACTTTTTCAGGTGCACATTTAAATCCAGCTGTGACAGTTGCTTTTGCGATGGATGGCGGTATTGAATGGTACAAAGTGCCAGGTTATATCATCTGTCAAATGCTCGGCGGTATTGTCGGAGGCTTTTTAGTTTGGTTAATGTATTTACCGCACTGGAAAGTGACTGAAGATCAAGGTGCAAAATTAGCAGTGTTTTGTACAGCACCAGGTATCAAAAATTACTATGCTAACTTTTTCAGTGAAATTATCGGTACAGCAGCATTAACATTAAGCTTATTATTTATTGGTATTAATAAGTTCACTGAAGGCTTAAATCCGATTATTGTCGGTGGTTTGATTGTGGCAATTGGTTTAAGTTTAGGTGGCCCGACAGGTTATGCGATTAATCCAGCGCGTGATTTAGGTCCGCGTATTGCGCACGCATTATTACCGATTGCAGGTAAAGGCAATTCAAATTGGTCTTATGCGATTGTGCCTGTGCTAGGTCCAATTGCAGGCGGTATGTTAGGTGCTTGTATTTACCGTGCAGCTTATAAAGAAACATTTGATGCATTATCTGTTGTGGCGATTTTATTAACTGCAGCAACTTTAATTTTAGGTGTTGTCTTAAATAAAATCGATAAGAAAGACATTGGTACGATTTACTAATCAAAGTGTTTGCAGGCTTAGATAATTCGGGGGAACAGTTAAAACATTAATAACATGTTAAAATCAGGGTTAAGGAGTGGCTTACTATGGAAAGATATATTATGTCAATAGACCAAGGTACTACAAGTACACGTGCAATATTATTCAATAAAGAAGGAGAAATTGTCTCAACAGCACAACGTGAATTCACACAACATTTCCCACATTTAGGTTGGGTTGAACATGATGCGAATGAAATTTGGACATCCGTGTTGTCTGTCATTGCGACAGTGTTGAATGACGATAATATTTATCCGCATCAAATCAGCGGTATCGGTATTACAAACCAAAGGGAAACAACTATCATTTGGGATAAACATACTGGTCGTCCGATTTATAATGCGATTGTGTGGCAATCTCGTCAAACACAAGATATTGTACAATCATTACGTGATCAAGGTTATGAAGATACATTCCGTGAGAAAACAGGTTTAGTTCTTGATCCATATTTCTCTGGTACTAAAATCAAATGGATTTTAGACAATGTGGAAGGCGCAAGAGAAAAAGCTGAAAACGGTGATTTATTATTCGGTACAGTAGATTCATGGATTGTCTGGAAATTATCAGGGGGCGGTGCGCATGTGACGGATTATACGAATGCCAGCCGTACATTAATTTACAATATTCATGACTTAAAATGGGATGATGAATTATTAGAAATTCTAGATATTCCAAAACAAATGTTGCCGGAAGTTCATGAATCAAGTGAGATTTATGCGAAAACAAAAGATTATCATTTCTTCGGACAAGAAGTACCGATTGCGGGAATCGCAGGGGATCAGCAAGCAGCCTTATTCGGACAAGCATGCTTCGAACGTGGTGAAGTGAAAAACACGTACGGTACAGGTGGATTCATGTTAATGAACACTGGTAAAGAAGCGATTCAATCTGATAACGGTTTATTAACAACAATCGCATTCGGCTTAGATGGCGAAGTGAATTATGCATTAGAAGGTTCTATTTTCGTCTCTGGCTCAGCTATTCAATGGTTGCGAGATGGTTTACGTATGATTAACTCCGCACCTGAATCTGAAAACTATGCGAACCGTATTGAATCAAGTGATGGCGTTTATGTGGTGCCTGCATTTGTTGGACTCGGTACACCTTATTGGGATGCGAATGCGCGTGGTGCAGTATTAGGTATTACGCGTGCGACTGAGAAAGAACACTTTATCAGAGCAACGTTAGAATCTATTTGTTACCAAACACGTGATGTGGTTGAAGCGATGATTCAAGACTCAGGTATTGAAGTGAAGAATATCCGTGTAGATGGTGGTGCTGTTAAGAACAACTTCTTAATGCAATTCCAAGCAGATATTCAAAATATTACAGTAGAACGTCCTGAAATCAATGAAACGACTGCGTTAGGTGCTGCTTATCTTGCAGGACTTGCGGTAGGTTTCTGGGATAGTAAAGCAGAAATTGCGAACCGTTGGAAATTAGATCAAGCTTTCGAACCTGAAATGGATGAAAAAGAAAGAGAAAAATTATATAAAGGTTGGAAAAAAGCTGTAGAAGCAACACAAGTCTTCAAGCTGGACGACTAATTAGACGACTGATTTCTAACTATGTTATACTAAAGACAAGTTAATATCTATGACTCGAGAATGAGAGAACTGTTCACACCATTTTTAATGTATGGGATAGGTCTCTCATTTTTTAATTTATTTTGCGTTAAATTCGCATCTCGACTTGTCTCATGCATTCATAACAGAATATTTTAGGAGGCGTTGTTCAATGAGTTTATCAACATTAAACAGAGATGTAATTAAAGGAAGATTGAAAGAGGAAGAATATGATGTCGTTATCATCGGCGGTGGTATTACAGGTGCCGGCATTGCGTTAGATGCGGCAGACCGCGGTATGAAAGTGGCATTAGTAGAAATGCAAGACTTTGCGCAAGGAACAAGTTCTCGTTCTACTAAATTAGTTCATGGCGGTTTACGCTACTTAAAACAATTTCAAGTCGGGGTTGTAGCAGAAACTGGACGTGAACGTGCGATTGTTTATGAAAATGGTCCACATGTAACAACACCGGAATGGATGTTGTTACCGATGCATAAAGGCGGTACATTCGGTAAATTTACAACTTCTATCGGTTTAGCAATGTATGACCGTTTAGCAGGGGTTAAAAAATCAGAACGCAAGAAAATGTTGAACAAAAAAGAAACATTAGAAAAAGAACCATTAGTTAAAAAGAAAGGCCTAAAAGGCGGCGGTTACTATGTAGAATATCGTACAGATGATGCGCGTTTAACAATTGAAGTCATGAAACGTGCAGCGGAAAAAGGTGCAGATATTCTTAACTATACGAAATCAATGAATTTCACATACAATGACAACGAAAAAGTGAATGGCATTCAAGTGACTGACATGTTGACGGATGAAGCTTATACCATTCACGCTAAAAAAGTTATTAATGCTAGTGGCCCATGGGTAGATGAAGTCAGAGGCGCTGATTATTCTAGAAACAATAAACAATTACGCTTAACTAAAGGTGTGCATATTGTTATCGATCAATCTAAATTCCCATTACAACAAGCGGTTTATTTCGATACAAAATCAGATGGCAGAATGATCTTTGCGATTCCTCGTGAAGGTAAAGCGTATATCGGCACAACTGACACATTCTATAACAATGACAAAGCGTCACCACTACCAACACAAGAAGACCGTGATTACCTAGTCGATGCAGTGAACTATATGTTCCCAGGATTAGATATAACAGATAAAGATATCGAATCATCTTGGGCAGGTATCAGACCATTGATTTTAGAAGAAGGTAAAGACCCATCTGAAATTTCACGTAAAGATGAAATCTGGGAAGGTAAATCTGGCCTATTAACAATTGCGGGCGGTAAATTAACAGGTTATCGTCATATGGCAAAAGGCATTGTGGACTTATTAGCAAAACGTTTACAACAAGACTTCGGTAAGAAATTCGGTCCATGCGAAACAAAACATCTGACAATTTCAGGCGGAGATGTCGGCGGCAGTGCGAATTTCGATCACTTTGTAGAAGAAAAAGTAGCTGAAGCTAAGAAATATCAAATTGACGCAAAAACTGCTGAAGATATTGCACAACGTTATGGTTCAAACGCAGATGAAATCTATAAAATTGCGCATACGGCACAATATCAAAACTCAGGATTGCCATTAGAAATCTATGCTGAATTGGTATATGGTATTCAAAATGAAATGGTTTATAAACCAACAGATTTCTTAATCCGCAGAACAGGTATGTTGTACTTCGATATTGAAGATGTCTTGAAATATAAAGAAGCGGTTGTAGATGTATTAGCACAACTATTAAACTATGACGAAATTCAACGTTCATTGTATACAGAAGAATTGGAAGAAGCGATTAATGAAGCAAGAACTGCGAATAATCAACCTGCTGAATAAAGCAAAATAGAGTATCAAAATGAGTTGGGACGAAGTTCCAGCTCATTTTTGTTATCCTATTATTAAAGAGTGCAGTTTTTTTACTATTTAGGTAAATGAAAGCCTATTTCAAGAATTTGGGGTCTGTTTTATAATAGAAGGGTAAGACATCTAGTGAAGGCATCTTAGAATAATAAAAAGTTAGACGGGAGTGTAGTCAATGTGTCCTAACACATTTAAGGTAACAGTTGAAGATGGTACAAATATTGAAGTTAAATTAGATAAAGCGAATAAAACACGAATTGGAATTGTACATATTTTTCATGGTATGGCTGAACATATGGGACGTTATGATACATTTGTCGAATCGCTCAACCAACAAGGCTATGATGTGATTCGTCACAATCATCGAGGTCATGGTAAGGATATAGACGAAAGCACAAGAGGGCATTATGACAGTATTGAAAATGTTGCGGCGGATGCTTATGAAATTGCGCAAACGTTATATCCAGAAAGAGATGAACTGCCGTATATTGTGCTCGGCCATTCAATGGGATCGATTATTGCACGTAAATATGTTGAAATGTATCCTGATATGTCGCAAGGTTTGATTTTGACAGGTACAGGATTGTTCCCGAAATTAAAAGGGAAGATTTTAGCATTATTAATGAAAATAATCACGATTGTATTTGGCAAACGCAGAAGACTCAGATGGGTCAACCGTCTAGCTTTCAGACCATTCAATCGAGGAATTCAGAACGTGCAAACTGAGAATGATTGGTTATCAACACAAAGAGAGGAAGTTGATAGATATTGTTCTGATCAGTATTGCGGATTCTTAGTCTCAAATCAGATTATTTATGAAACGCTGAATGAAATGATGAAAACCAGCACACCAAAAGAAATCAAAAAGATGAATGCAGATTTACCAGTCTTATTAATTTCTGGTAAAGATGATGCATTTGGAGACTATGGCAAAGGTATTCGCAGACTGGGTGTGGCAATGAAGAAAAATGGTGTAAAACACATTACGGTACAACTTTATCGTAATAAGCGACATGAAATTCTGTTTGAAGAAGACTATCATCAAACATGGAATAACATGTATGACTGGATTAAGAAAAATATCCTTAACAAATATAAGCAGGGGGATTAATATGAGCAACAACACAAAACCCTTACTCGTTGTCATTGTAGGACCAACAGCGGTAGGGAAAACTGAATTAAGCATTGAACTTGCGAAAAAAGTTGATGGTGAAATTATCAGCGGTGATTCAATGCAGGTTTATAAAGGCATGGACATTGGGACAGCTAAAGCTACGCCTGAAGAGATGCAAAATATCCCTCATTATCTTATTGATATTTTAAATCCAGATGAATCATTTTCAGCATATGACTTCAAAGTTCGTGCTGAAGCATTAATTAAAGACATCACAGCGCGCGGTAAAGTTCCAATTATCGCTGGAGGTACGGGTCTTTATATTCAATCACTAATTTATAACTATCCATTTGATAAAGAAGAAGTTTCTGAAGAAACAGCATGTGCTGTACGTGAAAAGCTGGAGGAATTAGAAAGCTTGTCTAATGAAGCGTTACATCAATATCTCGCAAGCTTTGATGCGGAGTCTGCAGAGGATATTCACCCGAATAACCGTAAAAGAGTGTTGAGAGCGGTTGAATATTACTTAAAAACGAAAAAAAAATTAAGTAATCGCAAAAAAGTTCAACAATATACAGAAAATTATGATACATTATTAATAGGGGTAGAAACGTCGCGTGAAACTATGTATCAACGAATAAACAATCGTGTTGATCATATGATGAAAGCGGGTTTAATTAATGAAGTAGAGCAACTGCTGAGACAGGGTTTTACAAATTGTCAGAGCATGCAAGCAATAGGATATAAAGAGTTGATTCCTGCTATTGATCAAGACATTTCGATTGAACAAGCAGTTGACAAGTTAAAACAACACTCAAGAAATTACGCAAAACGTCAAATGACTTGGTTCAAAAATAAAATGAATGTGCAATGGTTTGATAGAGAGCAACAGCCACTTCCATTGATTCTAGATGACATTACTGCCCACATAAATAAAAAAAAGGAGAGAATGCAATCATGAATGATAAAAGCATCCAAGAGAATTTTCTACAAGGTTTTAAAGACAGCAAAGAGGAGTTAACTGTTTTCTTATTAAACGGTTTCCAAATGAAAGGAACAATTGTAGAATTCGATGACACCGTTGTGAACTTATTCTCACAAGGCAAAAATCATGGTTGTAACCACGCGAGTTTATAGGGGTTAAGCCCCTAAAGAGTCCCTAAAACTTCAATTGCTTGGTCATTCTCTTCGTCAAATTGCTCCTCTAATAAATGAGAGTACACTTCCAATGTGATACGCATATTTTTGTGTCCTAAACGTTTACTGATATATTGAATAGAAACACCTTGTGATAATAGATAACTACAGTGTGTGTGACGCAGCGCATGAGTAGTTATCTTTTTTATATCTAATTCTTCGCATAACTCTCCAAGTCTTGCATTCACTCTTTTTACTCTTGGCAGTATTCCTCTATCTTTAAAAATGTAACCGTCCATACTAACAGCCCATGTAGAAATCACTTTTCTGATATGCTGCATATCTTCTTTTGCTACGTCTACATAGCGAGGGGAAGAATCTGTTTTCTGTTCATCAATATAAAGGTCTTTACCGATATAACTCGATTTCATATTGATTGCACCACTCACACGACAACCAGTACAAATCATGATAAATAAAATCAAATCCATTCTTTTATTGCTTTGCATCAGTTTATTTTTTAACCGTTTGTATTCTTCTATACTGATGAACTTGTCTGTTTCTTTTTTAGGTTCATGACCTGCTTTGAATGTAATTCTATACACAGGGTTACGTTTGATTAACCCGTCATACACAGCATCGTCTAATGAGGTTTTAAGTAATGATCGCATTTTTCTGCCCGTCACTTGACTGCGTGTTTCTGTGTACGCAGTAAGGAAATTCTGAACATCAAGACGTGTCAATTTTGCTATCGGTATATCTGCTATTTTGAATGATTTTAATATTTTCAAATTACTTTTATAACCTCCGTACGTTGATTTTGATACTGAGTTACGTTTATAGGTAATAACCCACTGAGTTAAGTATTGATGTAATGTCAAAGTGTTATCAGGGGAATAACCTTGTTGTAATTCATTTAACTTCTCTATACCTGCGTATTCAGCTTCTTTTTTAGTACGGAATCCTTTTTTACGGTAGCGTTTGTTATTATATTTAAATTCATATTGCCATTTGCCTTTTTCGTATTGTCTCATTCGCATAATGCATTCCTCCTCAAAAAAAGGTAAAAAAATAATAAGGGTACGGTGGTGTACCCAAAATTATTGATTAAACTTTCAAAGATAATTTTCATTAAAAAAAGAAAGTTTTCGTATTAGATCGTAAGTAAAACCGATTGATTCTAGTAAATTTATTTTGTTGTATTGATCCATTTCTCCGTATAATTTAAATAACTCTTCTATTAAATTATCCCGTGTTGGTTTATTTCTAGTAAACAAAAGAATTATTAAAGTTAATGCATATAAATCATTTCTTCCAATGTCTTTAGCATAATCTTTTTTCAAAATTAATTCGTAATCAATTATATTATTGAAATGTGTTCGAGATAATTGGGATTCAGATTTAAAAGAATAAAATCTATGGCCGTGTGCTATTCTGTTTCTGAATTCTCTTAATAAATTCAGTGAATCCACCCCTATACTTGATAACTCTTTTTCGTTATCTGTTATATTAGAAATACTTTTTAAAACTTCTACTTTATGTTTTTTCTTTAAAATGCTTAACCACTTAATTGTTAAACCAAAGTTGTGAGGTAATATTATTATCCATGGTGGCACATGGTTATGTTTACTCTTATAATGATTTATCGATTCCACTTTATTCCAATTTAAAGATTTGCTAATATCATCCAATACTCCAGCTCTTTTACTTTTATGAGGATCATAATAGTAAGTATCTAGATAACTATATTTTCTATCGAAAAATTTTGGGTTATATTTATTTTTTGTTTTAGGTTCATTGACGCCAAAGTTTTTAGCCACTACCGCAGCAACATTATTCTTTAAAGACTGTTCAATCAATATCAAGTATTTAAAATATAAATTCTTTAATCTCATATCATTTTGATAACAATGGAACAAATCTCTAAAATGTGTATTTTTTACAAAATGGTCGTTGTCTTTATTCTTAAAAAAGTGAGAATAAGCGTTAATCAATGAATAATAGGAAATTGTTTCTAGCTGTAGCAACGCAAATTCTTCGTTATCAATAATTAATCCTCTATCTTTTAATAAAATTACTTGTTCTTTACAGCTTAAATATGGTTTTGATTCTTTGGAAGTCTTTAAATAAATTTTTATGGCATTTATGTCTTTCAATAGAATTCTCTCCTACAACGAAAAAACCCCTCATGCAAGCATGAGAGGTTTCTTGAGTCGTTTCATAGAACAACTATTTCATACTTGCATTATAGATGTTTTTTCTTTATTAGTCAATATTAAAGATAGTTCTTGAAACTAACAAGCTTCTTCCATTTCTTACCTCCTTTAACCTACTCATCATCTTCTAATAAATCAGTTACATTTATAGTTATCTCTTTTGTAACAGGATTGATACTTAAATCTTGTCCGTATCCTAGAGATTTAACTTGAATATTTTCGTTTTCAAATTTTAAAGCTATTTCAACGTGTTGATAATTTTGTAAAACTAACAAAGTATCTTCATTAGTCACGATATTGTATGAACCTTTTCCATTAAGATTAACTTTCCAATTTTTAAATTCCATCCTCAACCTCCTTTCGCCCCAGAGTGGAGGGGGGGGCTGAGATGATGCTGATTGTAAACTGTGTAGTGAGCTTTGCTGACTCTATCATTCTTTGATTTCTTCATCAGAAGGTGTATTCATGCTACTTTCTTCATTTTTAGGTTGCTCTATATCAGGGTTATTAGTTTCTTCTTGTTGTTCCACAGGCTGAGAATTCTCTTGTTCGGTATTTTCCTTTTCATCAGAGCTACGGTATTTAGGGCTCCTTTTTTTGAATTCCTCAAATTCTGCCATTTCTTCTTCGCTCATATCATTAAATCTATCAACAACTACTCCTGTTCTTCTATTAACAACAGCACAAAATTTTACAGGTGTTCCGGCAGCATCTCGAACAAGGTGTTCAATGTAGTACTCATTATCATTACTTCTGGCCATATTTGTTTTGAATTCAAAAGCTTGCAGACCATTAGAACCTCTATTTATATAATAATTCGAAACAATTTGTTCTGCATCTTGAGCAGAAATATTATTATTTGTTTCTTGTTGATTATTATTTTGTACATCTTCGTATGTTTGTGTTTCATCCGTTTTCTTTTGCTCTTCTTTCTTAGTTGTTTCTGTTTTATTGTCTTTCTCTTTCTTTTCTTCTTCTTGCCCACATGCTGTGAGTAATAATACAGATGATAGTGCTAATGTTCCTAATAGTTTGATTTTCATTTTTGTTTCTCCTTCAATAAATATTTAAGAAAATATCTTTCCCAAGAAGTTGAGAAAGGCGATTTCATACCAGAAGCAATGGTTTATAAACTAGCTTTTAAAGCAGGTAATTCAACTTTACTCAAATATTTGATAGTTATAAATCACTTTTCCAATTACCTCTATTTCATCCACAGATTCTAAATCAAATGAATTCGTTTTAAATTCGTCCGAATAACTTACTGGATCTAAATGCAACTTTGTTTCGGTACGTCTAACGCGTTTTACAGTGTATTCTCCACCAATGCGCAATACTAAAATATCATTACTATTTAATTTGTAATCTTGATTGATTCTATAATCATGTACGACTATGTATGAACCATTAGCGAGGATTTTATTCATACTGTCTCCATTAATTTGTAAAGCAATACATTCGCTTGGTTTGCGTCCTTTGAATGCAATATCTGGAATTTCAAAATCCTTATGTTCTAATTCTACAGTTTCGAAATTTCCTGCCGATACTTTACCGTAATAGGGAACTTTATAATAATTATTAATATTTTCTAAAGGTACAATATCATCTTCTAAGCCGATTAAGTAATCCATGCTGACACCAAAATAAGTAGCTAATTGTGATACGGTTTTAGCTATTGGTTCGGATTTATTATTTTCCCAGTTGGATAATTTACCTTTTGTAAAACTATTTTTTTTATCTTTGGCAGGAAACTGGTCATGTAAATCATCACTAAGTTGTTGTAATGTTAAACCTTTTTGTTTTCTTAATTTTCTTATTCTATCTCCGAAAGTCATTTGTTTTCACTCCTTACTTTTCTTTTCTGTGTAATTTTAATATACAATAAGTGTTGCTTATTTACAACACATATATAGGTAAAGATAAAAAAAGTTTTAAAAATACGACAAAAGGTGTTGCAATAAGTAACACTAACGTGTAATATAATAGATAAGTCGTGAAAACACGACAAAGAAAGAGGTGAAACAATGAACGCTTACAACAAATTAAAAGGTTTGTTAATAGAAAGAGGGATTAAAAACAAAGATTTAGCTGAGTTGCTTGATGTAAACAGGACTACAGTGAATAAAAAACTCAATAGAACAAACGGTAACGATTTCTCCATGACTGAAGTTAGAAAGATTTGCCTGTACTTAGATATCAGTGCAGATATATATTTTTTAAATCCAAGTCGTGAAAACACGACAAAACAACGTCAAACAACTTAATAGGAGGAAACAATGGAGCAAATCACATTAACAAAACAAGAATTGATTGAAATTGTAGAACGTGAAGTAAGTAAAAGGTTGGACGGTAAGAAAACAATTAAACCAATCTCAATTTTTAATGAAGTAAGAATTACAGAAGACGATATCGCAAACATCAATGAAGACTTTAATTTTACAAAGTTTATAAAACCTCCATATAGAGGCCGACATTATAGACCATTAGCTTTAAAGAAATATCTATGTGATAGCAACAATTACTTTCACAAGTACTTTAACGGAAAAGTGAATGACGATAATATCCATGAGCTTATCAGAAAATTAACTTTAGCAGTTTTTGGTGTTAGCAGAAATTCTGATTTAAGTGAACGTGAATTTGAAGAGGCTGCAAAGATTTACAGATACTTCAAAGATATGTATTTACATCTATACAAAAAGCGTCTTTCAAATTTATCTAATGAAGATTTTGAATAAGGAGGAAACCACGTGCAAGCATTACAAGAAATCAAAATTGAAAACAATTCGGAATTAGGAGCAGTCGTTTCTAGTCGAGTAGTAGCTAATGAGTTGAAAAGAAGACATGACAATGTAAAACGTGATCTAGAACAAATTTTAATGTCCTCAAATGTGAGTGCATTAATTGTTCCTAGTAACTATAAAGATTCACGTGGACGTAAACAGAAGGAATATCTCTTAACTAAAGACGGTTTCATTTTATATATGTTCAATATTCAAGGTCACAACGATTTTAAAATGGCGTACATTAATAAATTTAATGAAATGGAACGACAAATCTCACAGCCTATCGCAAGTTATATGATAGATGATCCAGTTAAGCGTGCTGAATTGTGGATTGAAGAGCAGAAAGAGAAACAACAGTTACAACTTGAAAACAACATGCAAAAACAAAAGATTGCTGAATATGAACCCAAAGCGTCTTACTTAGACACGATTTTAAACAACAAAAGTTTAGTGACAGTAGGTCAGATTGCAAAGGACTATGGTATGTCAGCTCAAGCATTAAACAAGTTGCTGCATGAATTGAAAGTTCAATACAAGCAATCAGGACAATGGTTACTTTATTCAAACTTACACGATAAAGGCTATACACATTCATCAACTACAGAAATTGAACATAAAGACGGTAGCACATCAGTACGTATGAATACTAAATGGACGCAAAAGGGCAGATTGTTTATTTACGACTTGCTTAAAGATAACAACATCCTACCAACAATCGAGCAAACCAATTAATAGGAGGAAACCACATGCAAGATTTAAAACCAATTAAAAAAGCAATCATTCTATATGCTGCTGTAACAGTTATAGAACAATTGCTTAATCGGCCTAAGAATTTTTCAGACTTAACAAAAGAGTCATTTATTATACCGAAAGACCCTGAAAGTGCTACTGACTCTGCTCGTCGTCTTTTAAAATCTGCCGAGCAACATTGTAAATGAGCGTTTCGGAATAACGCTTAGAACATTCGTTCATAGCTAGTGAATATAAAAATTCTTCTGAGAAACCTTCAGAATTATCTCTTTTTAATTCTGATAATAAATTACGAAAGTATTCACTATCGTTACCAAATTGCTTTTCAACCTCTGGTTGGAAAGAACTAAAATATTTTTCAAATTCATACCAAGTCATATAAATCACCTCCCCAGGTGATTATATCAAAATAATCAAACGAACAGATTCAAGGAGGTAGCACTCATGACACAATCACTCAGTGTGCAAATCAACATCCCAGAAGAATATGTATTGATTGAAAAAGATATTCACACACAGTTGTTGATGAACCAACAGAAAGCGACATGGTCTAAAAAAGAGTTCATTGATCATTCGCCATTCAAATCAAATAACAGTGTGGATGACAAGATATTATTCAATCCTAAGTTCAGAAAGATTTTAGAAAGTGAAGGCATTGCGAGTTATCCAAATGGAAACAAGCGCAACTGGTCGTTTGACGGTCCGAAAGCGTATGAGTTTTTACGTAAATATAGAGATGAATTTTAGAGAGGTGAACCAATGAAATCATTCTGGATAGCATACGCATTCTGCTTTGCAAGCACATCCGTCC
>NZ_KV808507.1:0-7971 GCF_001812305.1 Staphylococcus sp. HMSC056G08 | reverse complement strand
AAGAAGATGAAACAGAGGAAGCAGTCGATGACGGAGAAGAGTATATCACGTTATTTACTTTCAAATATTAAAAAAAGACTGCTAGCAACCGCGAATTGCTAACAGTAAGAGATGAAAATATACATCTCTATCATAACAAATTTTTACAGGAGGTACTACATGGACCTTAAAAAATATTCACATGAATTTATAGACATGTTAGATGAGTCGGATGTACAAGGTACGATCGAATACTCTAATTATGATAAAAAGCAAACACTAGTATTCACATATAGAAAAGACTTAGACGTTCAACATGTGATTGTCGGCAGTGACAGCAGCGAAGAATATCAAAAACAATGCGTTAAAACTATAGAGCAAATATTGACCGGTGAGATTAAAACCACCGATGACATCTGGAATATTTGAAACAGGAGGATGTAAAGATTGAACTACCGAATCATAGCATCAGGTTCTAAAGGTAATGCTGTTCTAATCAACGATGTATTGGTAGATTGCGGTATTGCGTTTAGTAAACTTAAAGATTATTTGTATGATGTGAAAGTTATGTTACTAACACACATACATTCTGACCATATAAAACCTTCGACATTAAAAAGAATCAAACAAGAATTCCCACATATTAACATCGTAGGTAACTATGAGGTCGCTCAAGTTTTTGGTGTAGATCACATCATCAATGTAGGTTATCCATTGGAGCTTAAAGATTATGTATTTGAAGCTTTTGAATGCAGTCACGACGTCTTAACCTACGGTTATATTTGGTCTTTTGACAACTACGAAATCATTTACGCGACAGATACAAACTCATTGGATAATGCGCCTAAGAAGAAATATGATTTTCTATTTTTAGAATCAAATTACGACGAAATCAAACTAGAAAAAGCAAGAGGTAAAGTTAAAACTTACGGATATGACCCTTACGCTTCAGGGCTACGGCATTTAAGCACTAAGGATTGTAAAACATTCTATTATCTCAATCGACGGGACAGAGACTCTGAGTTAATAGAATTACACAAGTCTGAAAGATTTTATTAAAGGAGTGATCACATGAACGATTTAACAAAACATCATGAGTTCAACATTACCACAACTCAAGGAAGTGTTGTATTTGAAGAATATGACGAATTACTAAGCCAAGCTCAAAACTTAGCTGAACATGTTAAAGATGTTGAAGTTAATGAAGCCAATATTAAAGAAGCTAAAGACTTAATGGCTCAGATGAATAAACGCGTGAAAGAGATTGAAGACGCTAGAAAAGATGTCAAAAAAAACAATCTTGCAACCGTATACTAACTTTGAATCGCAGGTTAAAACAATTAAGCAAATCATCGATGAAGCTGTTAACCATGTCAGAAAACAAGAGCGTCAGTTAGTAGAAAAAGAACGAGAAGATAAGAAAAAAGCTATTGCTCAGATTTTTGACAAAAGAATCCGACATTATGATTTTGAAAAACTGTTAGGGTTTGCTGACTTCATAAAACCACAACATTTAAACAAATCGTATTCTATGACAAAAGTCGAAAAAGACTTAGTCGATTGGCTAGAAAAGAACAAAAGAAACATAGATATTATTCGCCAATCTGATGATTATGAAGATTTAATCATAGCTTACCAAGATACTCAAGATTTATCGATGTCTTTTGAAATCGTCAACAAGCGCAAAGAAAGAGAAAAGAAACTATCTGAACTTGAAACAAAGAAAGATGTAGTAAATTCACATCACGTTTTTACAATCGAAGACAATAAAGACGCTCAAATTGTTAAGTTGCTTTTAGAACAAAACAATATTGAATTTAAATATAAAAAATATTAAAGGAGTTTTTAATTATGGTAAACAATACTGAAGTAAGACATTCATTACCATTAGAGGAAGTTGAATATAACGAAGGTGTAGCAATACTAACATTCTTAGACAAAGAGCAAGGTCACATCCTACAAGTTAAGTTGTTTAGTAAAAAGTTCGATAAAGACGCTAAAAAAATGGTCGAAGACGCCGAACAGGCAGAACGCGCTGAAAAACATGCTCAAGATTATTTCGGCGTAACTTTCGAAGATTTGAATAAAGCAGTAGGTCAAGAACATGACATTTATGTATACGATCGTTTCTGTTCTTTATGGGAAGTAGATGTAGTCGAAAAACTAAATAAAGATATGGAAGGAGACATCTTCCAAACAACTATTGAAGAGGTTAAAGATGACGGTAAAGGAATTCGAATCAGATTTAAACATGAAGGAAAAACATACGAGTCTAAAATGATGTATTCGGACTATAAAGAAAGCTTAGGTCAATGGTTTGTAAATCCTAATAAACAAAATGCTCAATACAGTAAATTTGAAGATAAATTCGGTGTGACTATCGATAATGCTGAAGAAATTGTAGGTAACGATATTATGGTAGAAGTCAAAGTAGCATTCGGTAAACATGCATACGCAGAGATTAAAAAACCAAAATGGAATAAATAATAGAACAGGTGATTTGAATGCAATCAGCAGCAGTTAAAGATGAAGATTTATTGTTTTATGATATTGAAGTCTTTAAACACAACACTTTTGTTGTGTTTAAGGACATTAATAAAAAAGAAGTAGGTTTGTTCCACAACGACTTTAACGGTATAGCAGAGTTAATAAAAAATAAAGTCTTAGTCGGTTATAACAATCATTTCTACGATGACAAAATTCTAAGTAATATGTTAAACGGATATACTCCTGAAAAAATTAAACAGATCAATGATGAAATCATTGGTGGTAAAAGACACGCTTATCTTAACAATCTATTACCTCGAACACTCGATACGTTCCAACAAATCGATGTCAGTAAACCTTCGCTTAAAAGAGTCGAAGGTAACGCCGGCAAGATGATATTAGAATCAAGTGTTGATTTTACAATCGATAGAGCTTTGACACCTGGAGAGCTTGAAGAAGCGATTGATTATTGTAGATACGACGTTGATGTGACTATAGATATTTACAAAAGAAGAAAAAAGTCATACTTCATGCCTAAATGGTCGCTAGTAGATAGATTGAACAACCCTAAAGCAGATAGATGGAATACTACAACTATCAGCGCAAACGTACTTACAGATAGACCTTTGACTAAATGGTCGAGCATTCGTTTACACAAAGATGTGAATAAGTTAAGACATGAAAAAAATCTAGAAATGTTATCTTTAGTACCTGAAAAGGTTCAAGAATTATGGTTGAACAAAAACAAAGGCGCTGTAACAATCGACGAGTTCGGCTGCAACATTGAGTTTGGGTTTGGAGGGCTTCACGGAGTCAATAAGACTAAACAAGATGTGAAGAATGTGAAACTTTTAGACGTAACATCGATGTACCCTTCAATATTGATTAATATCAATGGTTTAGAAAGTGCTACTAAGATTTATAAAGACATTTTACAAGAGCGTAAAGAAGTGAAACATAAAGATAAAACTCTATCAGATGCCTTGAAACTTGTTTTAAACAGTGTGTATGGAAATTTAAATAATCAGTATTCACTTTTATATGATCCTAACAAGCAGAAATCAGTGTGTTTCTATGGTCAAATCGCATTGTATGATTTGTGCAAACGACTATCCAAATCTTGTGAGATTATCAATATCAACACGGACGGCGTTGCGTTTATTACTGACAGTGAAGAATACAAAGATGTTTGGCGAGAATGGGAACAAGATTTCAAATTAACACTTGAAGAAGATGAATTTACTCACTTTATACAAAAAGATGTGAATAACTACGTAGCCTTAGAGCCATCAGGAGCTATCAAAACTAAAGGCGGAGATGTAAATAACTATCACGATAACAATTGGTTTAAAGCCAACACGGCTAGAATCATAGATATAGCAATTACAGACTACTTATTGTTTAAGAAAGACCCTAAAAAAACACTAATTGAAAACTTAGACAATCCTATTTTATATCAATATATTTTACAATCATCACGTAAATTCGCAGGCACATTTGATCAATATGATAAAGAGTACCAGCGTATTAATAGGATTTTCCCCACTAAAAAAGAAAGTGTAACATTAGTCAAACGCAGACTTGACGGAGGTATTACAAAATTTCCAAACACACCTCAAAACATGTGGGTGTTCAATGATGATTTATCAAAAATTGATGTCGACGAGTTCAAAAGAAATATCGATTTGAACCATTATTTAGAGATTATCATAGATAAATTAACAAAAGGTTGGAATGCTTGGTCAAGTTAAACCAAAGGTTAGATTAGAAAGAGGTGAACGATTTGACCTTTGTTGAATACGAAAAAGGCAAAAAACATGCAGGTAAGAACGCTGATGAATCGGAAACATCGGATAGTTTTGAGGATTGCGGCATCAAACTTACTGATAAAGATTTAGTAATTGATATAGACGATGTGCCGAAAGAGGTTATTCACGCTATTATTCAATTCTTCAATATAGAAACACAAACAGTCTGGACAGACAGAGGTGTACATTTTTATTTTAAAAAACCTGAAAACTTCAAAGGTGCTAACGGAATAAGTGCTTTAGGTTTTCCTGTCGAATACAAACACATTAAAAACACAAAATCAGTAACAGTCAAACGTAACGGAGTTTTAAGACAAATCGACAACGAAGGTGTCAGAGAGAACTTACCTGAAATCTTTCAAGTGAACAGAAAGATTAAAAATAACCTGCTAGGTATGGGTGAATCAGACGGTAGAAACGATGCGTTATATAAGCACAAAATGGCTGTCTATTCGCTCAAAGATACTGTAAAGATACTAAACTTCATAAATGAGTTTGTGTTCGCTGAAAAGCTTCCTAACGATGAAATAAGCACTATCGCAAGAGACGAAGCTATAGACACTAAAGACATGAGTTTTGACACTATCGCTAAATCTCTAGTTAACCAATACTACGTAAGGTTCTACAACAACGTTTTGTTCTTCAGAGATGATGAAGGTAAGTTCATCAATGATGAAAATATGCTGAAAAGGAAAATACATCAGTTTTTAGATCAGAAAGACAGTAGGAACGTTGAAGAGGTTTACAAACAACTTCTACTCATGGCTCCAATTATAACACTAGATGACGATGAGTCTTTTGAAATCCACTTTAATAACGGCTATCTCCATGAAGGTAATTTTTACGAAATGGAAAGTAAGACGTTTACACCTTACCACATAGATATTGATTACCACTATGACGCTGAAGCAGTGAAAGTCGTAGACGATTATCTAAACCATTTGAGCAACAATGATGAAGAATATAAGAAGCTGATTTTAGAAGTTTTAGCACATACATTGGTTATCAATAAAGAGTTCAAACGTATGTTAGCAAAATTCTTTATATTTGTCGGTGACGGCGGAAATGGTAAAGGTACTTTATTAACCATTATAAGAGCTATATTGAATCGTAAAAACTGCAGCGGTTTATCTATCGGAGATATGGCCGATGAACGTTATTTTGTCACAATGCAAGGTAAATTAGCCAATCTTGGTGACGATATTCAAGATGAACCTATTAATAACAAGCAAATGAAGGCTTTAAAAAACATTAGCACATGCGACTTTGTAAGCACACGTCAATTGTTTCAACAAGCAACAGAAGTTGAAATGACGTTGAGCTTGATATTTACCAGTAACCATATTCTGAAATCTTGGGAAAAAGGAGATTCGTATAAACGTCGTGTAATGTGGCTGCCTATTTACACTAAACCCGCTAAAAAAGAAAAGAACTTTATTCAAAAGCTGACTACTCAAAAAGCATTGGAATATTGGATTAGATTAATCATCGAAGCGTATAAGAGATTGTATAAGAATGAAAGGTTTACAACATCTAAAGTCGTTGAGCAATTCAACGATCAATATCACGAAGAAAATAATAACTTCTTATTATATCTTCAAGATTTCGAACGTAACGATTTCCTTCACATGAAACCTAAGCAGATTTATGACGAATACGAAGCATGGGCAGAAGAGAATGATTTAAATGCACAATCCAAAAAGCAGGTCAAAGACACCATAGAAAAAAACTACGGACTTGTTGTTAAAGGTAAAAAAATCAACGGCACAACACAAAGGGTTTATGTAGAAATAGACAAAAATGATGAGGAGGTGCAATCGTGACTCAAGAAGAACGCTATTACGATACAAAGTGGAGATTTGAAAATCACTTCGGCGACGAGATGAAAGATGAGCTGATTAAAGATTCGGCTGAGTATATTTATTATCTTGAACAAACTAACCGTGAGCTTCTATTGAAAATCGAAGCAATGGAAGATGAGATTGAGGAGTTGAGAGTATGCTGAGCAGAGAAGAACAGGAATATCGAATTGCTTTAGGTCAATCATTGAGAAGGTACAGAGAAATGATCGGTTTGTCCTTAAGAGATGTTGAAAATGTAACTGATATAAATAGAGCTATGATTCACGGTTATGAAAAAGGGACACGTAAAACACCTATTGAAAAATTACATCAACTGGCGGATGTATATTTGACAAAAACCTCTTTCATAGTACAAGGAGCGTATGACAGACTGGAGCATGGTATCGGTAAAGATCCTAATAACTTTTTAAAAATTGAATTAGATTTAGATTGTACAAAAATTATAGTTAAATCTACAATCAGTGATCAAATCGAAATTATACATTTAGACCATAAAAATATACATTCTCTTAAGACTAAATTCAACATTTAGAAATGAAACCATGAAACACTTATCTCCCCTAAAAATGAATTTAATCGGTGTTACATGTTTTCAAAAATGATGATTTTCAAAAAATCAAAAATCCCGTCAAATCAACGTTTTGAGTTACATTTTTTTCAGAAACGTAACTAAATGTAACTAAAACGTAACTGGGTTGAGCCTTACTCTCCGTTACGTTTTCAGCTTTCGGTTACAAAGTTTAACTTTATTTCTATAAAAGTAGTATATATATTGGTTTCTTTTAAAAATATAACGTAACCTGTCACAAAAAACAAAATGTAATATTTTGCAGGAGAATGAGCAAAGTAAAATGTAACTTGTGACCCGAATGGTAAATCCCTTGGGAGAGTAAGGATAAGCCGGTTACATTTTGGATTTTAAAAATGTAACTAAAACGTAACTTGCGACCGCATAAATATGCAAAATAACATGAATATTATGTATAAAAATAGAAGGTGATTAATTGAATATCGACAATGACGACGTAGAAATGCAATTCAAAGTAAAAGCTACGTTTACCGCAAAAGTCAAAGCTACAGTCCACAAACACACTGATTTACAAGATGTGGAAGAGTATTTGATTAATAAAATTCGTGACGAACTAGAAAAGTACATGGATGAATTTCAAGTTGAAGATGTAGAGAGATTATTATAGGAGGACAGACAATGGAATATCCAAGAAAAGCTAACGGCAGTATCAACTTCACTGAGTTATCGAGACAAACAGGTGTTAATGCTACCACATTGAGTACGCGTTACAAAAGAGGATTGCGCGGCAAAGATTTATTAGAAGGTGTGCTTTATGCCAAAAGAAAAGGTAAAAAACTGACGCTTAATGGTAAAGAAATTCCGATTTATGCACATCAAGAAACACAAATGAAACAATTCAGATTAAATAAAAACACGGTTCAACAACGTTTGAATGAAGGTTGGAATTTTGATGACGCTATCGGTTATCCACCGGACTATATTTTGTTTGATGATTTAATTTGTCTGCAAGTTATGCGCGGTGAAGATGAAATACTTATTCCATCCGATACTGTGGATGAGTTAATCGAGATGAAGGTTAATATATCAGGTTTGAAACGTGTGATTTCAAAAAATCAAAAACCGTTACATCGAGCATTGCCTAAAAATGTTTTGGTTTTTAAAAACAGAAAGATTATAGGTGAACGCTATACAAGTCGTTTGATCAGAGAAGAAAAGCAACGACAAGAATATGCAAGGAAAAAGAGAGAAGAACGCAAACGTGCTAAAAGACCTTGGTTATACGACGGCACACCTCAGAGTGTAA
>NZ_KV808506.1:0-56764 GCF_001812305.1 Staphylococcus sp. HMSC056G08 | reverse complement strand
TATCACCAGTCCTAAATAGTATAGAGCCCTTTTTTATATTTAATCTGATTTCCTATTCTTGTCTTTAGTATGTGTAAGTGATAAAATACTTTGATATAAAACGTAACGATTACGATTTAAGTTTATATAGAGATTGATAGAGAGATAAGGAAAGGAAGTAATAAATAATGCAACATTACCGTGTAGCAATTATAGGTGCAGGTGCAGCAGGTGTCGGCATGGCAATTGCGTTCCAACAAATAGGTTTAGATGATAATGATATGATTGTGATTGATAAAGGTAAGGTCGGACAATCTTTCTTAAATTGGCCGAAGTCTACAAGAACAATTACCCCTTCATTCACAACAAATGGTTTTGGTATGCCGGACATTAATGCCGTGTCTACTGAAACTTCTCCAGCATATACATTTAATGAAGAACACGTTTCAGGTGAAACGTACGCAGATTACTTACAAACAGTAGCCCAACACTATGAACTTCCGATACAAGAAGATACTGCCGTTGAAAAAGTTGAGTTTGTCGACGGACATTATGAAATTGAAACAAATCAAGGTTTAATCACAAGTGAATATATCTTTGTAGCGACAGGAGATTTCTCATTTGCGCGTAAACCATTTAAGTATGGTCAGCATTATAGCGAAGTAGAAGACTTTACGAAAATGCCGGGTGATGAATATATCATTATCGGCGGTAATGAAAGTGCCTTTGATGCGGCGATTTGTATGGCTGAACAAGGAAAGCAAGTTTCTATCTATACGCATTCAACAGGTTTAGAAGATGAACATGCTGATCCAAGTATTCGTTTATCACCATATACGCATCAACGCTTACGTAAAGCAGTCCAACAGGGCGCTATGATTGAATTGAATGTGGGTTACACTGCATCTAAAATTTCATTTTCTGATGTAGACCGTAAATATGTGATCCAGTTTAATAATGGTAAGCAAGCAACATCAAAAAATGAACCGATTTTAGCAACTGGTTTTGATGCGACAACGAATCCATTAGTCCAACAACTATTCAGTACACAAGATGGTGACATTGAGTTAACAGATAATGATGAATCAACACGCTATCCAAATGTCTTCTTAATCGGCCCAACTGTACGTCATGCGGATGCGATTTTATGTTATATCTATAAATTCCGTGCACGTTTTGCGGTACTTGCGACAACAGTGTTAGAAAGAGAAGCATTAGAAATTAATGAGGAAGCGGTTGAAGTTTATAAAAACAATAATATGTATTTAGATGACTACAGCTGCTGTGAAGTGGACTGCTCATGCTAGAAGTTAAATTCAACTTAGCAAACGGGCAAACCACTGATATACCAGATGGCACACATCAGTTGAAGTTAATCGGTTTTAAACATTTAACAACTGCGCAGCAATTTTTGCTGCGCCAGTTTATTACGAAGGAACATATTCACGCTTCACCATATCAAGCGGTCGTTTCAGACAATACACAAACACAATACGATATACAGAAATTAAAAGCGTATGTAGAAGCTAGTCGTCAACATCATCCAAAGTTCCATGATACTTTATTAGGTTGGTTAATTATCTTCCTTATGTTTGCTTTACCGATTTATTTGGCGTATCACTTTTCGGATTGGCTTCAAAATCAATATGTTTCCCATTGGATAGAAATGATGACCACGCATGCGCACACATCATTTCAATGGTTGAACCAAGTATTGTACGGTGATTACGGTGTTTTGTCATTAGGTATTTATTCCTTAGTATGGGCATTGCCTGTGGTCGTAATGATTGGAATTTCCACTGCGGTGATTGATCAAACACAATTAAAACAGTTTGTGGTGTGGTCGATTGAACCCACGATGCGTAAAGTAGGGTTGGATGGTCAAGATATAATTCCGGTTTTAGAAGGTTTTGGTTGTAATGCAACAGCTATTACACAAGCAAATAGTCAATGTAGCGCTTGTACTAAAACAAGCTGTATGAGTATTATCAGTTTTGGTTCATCGTGCAGTTATCAAATTGGTGCGACACTATCTATCTTCAGCGCTGCCCAACATTCATGGTTGTTTGCACCTTATTTATTGCTCGTCTTTGCAGGGGGTATTCTGCATAATAAATTATGGTATCGTAAACAAAATAGTTTTCATGTAACACCACCGGTGTATCGCAATCAATTGAAGTGGCCGAGTCTAAAACCCTTGCTGAAACAAATTTGGGGTACGATTGAGATGTTCCTGATGCAGGCATTACCAATCTTTATTGGTATCTGTATTGTTGTGAGCTTATTAGCTTTGACACCAATTTTAACGGTGATTTCTACAATCTTCACGCCATTACTTTACTTACTTCATATTCCAGATAGTATGGCACCAGGGATCTTATTCTCAATGATACGAAAAGACGGTATGTTGTTATTTAATTTCGGTAATGGTGCAGTTTTACAATCATTATCACCAGCCAGTTTATTGGTTTTAGTTTTCTTCAGTTCTACATTTTCATCATGTATGGTGACTGTTTCAATGATGGCGAAACATTTAGGTTTAAAACAAGGCGGAGCGATTATTGGTAAACAAATGATCACATCAATCGTTTTAACATTAGCCATTGCTTTATTAGCAGGTGTTTTAATTTAATTTCTATCTTTAAATGGAAAGAGGCAATTACATGGATATTATTATTATTGGCGGATTTCTAGGCGGCGGTAAGACAACCACTTTAAATCATTTAATTAAAGCTGCACTTCAACAAGAGTTGCAACCTGCTGTGATTATGAATGATTTCGGTCAAGCCAGTGTCGACAGTCAACTGGTTGAAGGTTCAGTACCGATGGACGAAATTATTGAAGGTTGTATCTGTTGTGCGATGAAAGCAGATGTATCAAAACAATTACATCAGATTTATTTAGATTATCAGCCAGATGTAGTTTTTGTGGAATGTAGCGGTATTGCGCATACACAGTCAGTGATAGATGCCTGTTTGACGCCTGTGCTTGCACCTATTTCTACTATCCGCAGTGTGATCGGTGTAGTAGATGCGACATTATATCAACGTGTTGAAAGTTATCCAGGCGATATGCAAAAGCTGTATTATGATCAATTGTCGTATTGCTCACATCTCTTTATCAACAAAATCGATCGATGTGAGCCTGAAGATATTGCCCCTATACTTTCTGATTTAACGATTCTTAATCAAGATGCAGAAATATCTGTCGGCAGTTTTGGTCAATTTGAAACGAGCACAGTCTTTTCTAATGAAGTACAAGTTAAAGCAGAAACTATACCTCAAGCTTGTGACTTAGGTCATGCACATTCTGGTATCGGTCATCGTTATTTTGCGTTTAAACATTCGGTTAAACTTGAAGATTTAGTTAAATGGTTTGAAACTTTACCTCAATCGACATATCGCGCAAAAGGCTTTATACAACTTGCAGAACATCCTCAATTACAATTAGTAGAATATGCTGAAGGTCAATTGGAAATAGAACCGATAGATTTACAAAATCAGACAGAACAATATCTTGTAGTTATCGGCAATCAATTAGATAAAATCAAAGTGCCACAGTTTTAAAACGTCACGCTATTCACATCGAATAGCGTGTTTTTTTATTTTAAAGTTAAGGATATCTTAATAGAAATCGGGTAGGCGAAAAATAGAACGAAAATATTTAGACAAAACTGTTGATATATTAAATATATGTGGTATACTAAGTATACAAATAAAAATTGGAGGTTTGTTTTATGACTAAATTTACTTTTGACGCAGCACATTCATCTGTAGCTTTCCAAGTGAAACACTTAATGGTTTCTAAAGTGAAAGGTGCATTCGATCAATTTAATGTAGAACTATCAGGTGATTTAAACGATTTCAGCACACTTAAAGGTGAAGCAACAATCGATGTAAAATCAATCAACACTAACCAAGAAGACAGAGACAACCACTTACGCACAAATGATTTCTTCGCAGCGGATGAGCACCCAGAAATCAAATTCGTAATCAAAGAAGCTTCTGAAGACAAAGTAACAGGAGACTTAACAATCAAAGGCGAAACACATGAAGAAACTTTCGATGTTGACTTTGAAGGCGTAAGTAAAAACCCATTAAACGATACTAACGTAGCTGGATTCACAGTTTCAGGTAAAGTTGACCGTGAAAAATACGGTATGACATTCAACCAAACATTAGAAACTGGCGGCGTATTAATCGGTAAAGACGTTAAATTCGAAGCTGACGTAGAATTTATCGTAGAAGACTAATCTTTTCCTACTCACTGGAATATGGCGGAATGCTGTATTCCAGTTTTTTTATGCGCATTTTTTGCTTTTGAAATGGTATGATATGCCTGTTATTTGGGAAAAGATTATCAAGACATTCAAATCAACGTTAAAGGAAGTGTAAATGTGACAGTCACAAGAGAAGGTAATGAAATTATCGGCAAGCGTACATTTGATGCGCCGATACAACAGGTATTCAATGCTTATACTACAAAAGAAAAATTTGAACAATGGTTCTTTCCTAAAGGCGGAGAGATACAAGTCTTTGAATTTAATCCAAAAGCAGGTGGAAAGAATTTCTTTAAAATAACGATGCCAGACGCTCAAAGTTATACTGTACAACACTATGAAATGATAGAAGCTCCACACAAAATTATTTATCGTGATTATTTCGCAGATGAAAAAGGTCATGTGGATACAAAGATGCATGGTATGCGTGTGGAAATCTATTTAACATCACAAGGAACTCATCAGACAGAAGTACGTTCTGTGTCAGTGATGCCTTCAGAAGAAGCAGCGAAACAACTGATGGAAATGGGTGTCGAACAAGGTATGGAGAGTACATTGGATCAGTTAGAAGAACTCCTGAAACAGTGATAGGGGATTCCCCGATTTCTGCGCTAAGCGATATTCAATCTCATTTGAAAGTGCTAAACTATAATTGTTAACACAAAAGAGGTGAGATGAATGAACGAGCGTTACGTAAAAGTTGTGATTCTTTACGTTATCAGTACATTACTTCCATCCTTAATTTTTCCATCAAAATGCGTTTCAAATAGCGGATTGAAATGGACATTAAGAACAATCGCAGGCTGTGGTATCTTCTCAGCTGGCTTAAAATGGATGGTTAAACGTAAAACACAAAAACAAGCTGAATAATTGATATGGAAATACTGGAGCGTTTTTGTTCCAGTATTTTTTCTTTTCTAATTTCCCATAATTTCAAAGAAACATTTACATAATTTTAAAATTGATTGGTCTGAACAGATTATTTAAATATTAGATATAGGAAAATTTAAATAAAGGGTAGGCATCGGCTTAAATTAATAATATACTAGATACATCTTGATTAGATTATGGGAGGGAAAGTTTTTTATGGTTATGCAAAATCATAAAACGGTTGAAGATACATATACTTCACGCGAAACGATGGATAGCGTAGTCAGTTCATCACAAATGAAATCAGTAATGTTAAGCAAAACCCCTGCACGTTACTTTTTAAAATCTATGATGTCAGGTTTCTTATTATCAATTGTGGCAGTATTTATGCTTGCGATGAAAACACAACACACTGGTTTAAATGAAGGAACAATCAACTTTATCGGAGCTGTTTCATTCAGTTTAGCCTTAGTATTAATTGTATTAACGAATTCAGAACTTTTGACGAGTAACTTTATGTATATGACTGCTGGTGCGTATTATAAATCAGTACCAATCGGTAAAATCTTATGGCTGTTTTTCGTATGTTTCTTAGGAAACATTGTCGGAGGCTTTGTGTTATTCGGTTTAATGAAATTCACAAGCGTTATGACTCCAGAAATGGTTAAAGCGTTGACAGGTATTGTTGATAAGAAAACAATCCTTGGCACTTGGGATGGTATTTTAGTGAAAGCCATCTTCGCAAACTTCTTTATCAATATTGGTATTTACGTATCTATGCAGTTTAAAGACGGCTTATCAAAAGGCTTCTTTATCGCATGTGGTGTTGTAGTCTTCGTATTCATGGGCTATGAACACGTTGTTTACAACGCTAACTTATTCTCAGGTATGATGTTTTACAATATCGGCGCATTAGCTTGGTTAGATGTCTTAAAAAATATTGTTTTCGCATTTATCGGAAACTATATCGGCGGCGGTATTTTCGTAGGTCTGC
The DNA here is from genome assembly GCF_001812305.1 of Staphylococcus sp. HMSC056G08. Taxonomy (NCBI): domain Bacteria; kingdom Bacillati; phylum Bacillota; class Bacilli; order Caryophanales; family Staphylococcaceae; genus Staphylococcus; species Staphylococcus sp. HMSC056G08. Next base: position 50,642 of record NZ_KV808506.1, on the reverse strand, counting down.
TTTATGCATTCTTTAACGGAAAACGTAATCACTACTTAGATCAACAAAAATAATAAAAGAATATGCAGCAGATGATGTAATGTTTTTTAATTTTTTATGTTTTCACATATAAATAGTTGAATACGTCAGGGAATCCCCTCAAGATAGAGCTAAGGGGATTCCCTATTTTTATATTAATTATGTGAATGCATTCACATTAATTCAAAATTTAAGGTACAATGCAATTAAAGGGGGGAAATGCATATGACACAAACCATTGTCGTTATGCATGGAATGAGACGTGGCAAACAAAATCAATTATTGATGGAGGAGCTTGACAGTGTTGCACAACAAATAGAAGGCACATTTGATGTTGCGTTTATCGAGAGTGATGAACTTTCATTACCTCAGGTAATACGTAAACATTTATGGGAGGGTGAAACTTCCTTTGTGATTGTGCCGCTTTTATTATTTTCTGGCAGACATTACTTACAAGATTTGCCTGAAGTGATGCGTCAGATGCAATTGATGTTTCCAAGTATTACGTATGAAATACGTCAGCCCCTTTGCGACCATCCAAGTTTAACTAAATGGATCAATCAACGTATCGAAGCATGGCCAGATGCACATACACCTGGTTCCGCAATTGTTTTGATTGGGCACGGCAGTCCGATTGTGACAGAGCCTGATGCCGAAATCGATGATATTGCGACACGAATCACTACAGATTTACCGGTCTACACCATGATGTTTTATGGGGATAAACAATTTGAGGGGTTACTCCCTGAAATGAAAGAGGATTATGACCAAATCTATGTGATTCCAATTTTCTTTTACGATGGTTTCTTGGTCAATAAGATTAAGAAAAAAATCGAGAAAATAAAAGGAGATTCCAATATTACAATCGCTTCAGCGTTGAATTTTGAACCGGAGTTAGATGAGATGTTAATTGATAGATTGAATCAGAAAGAGGCGGTTTGATATGTATCCTATACAACTGGATTTGTCAAAGAAACATGCAGTATTAGTCGGCGGAGGCAGAATCGGATACCGTAAGTTTAAACAACTGGCAAAAGCCAATTGCGGAGATGTTACAGTTATTTCCAAATCTTTTTTGCCAGAATTTTTTGAAGAGTCTTACCCCAATATGAAATTAATCACAAAAGACTATGCGAAGGAAGATATTGAAAACGCAGATGTCGTGATTATCGCAACAGACTCACCAGAAATCAATGATCAGATCAAGAAAGATACTAAACCGACACAGTTGGTTAACCATACAGGGGATAAAGAACGATCTGACTTTTTTAATATGAAGGAATTTGAGTTTGAAGATTTATCCATCAGTGTCCGTTCAAATGGCGGAGATTATAAAAAAGCGAAACATGTGGCACAAGCGATTCAACAATTTTTAGCTAAAGAATACGGGAGGGAATAAGGATGCCAAAAACTAAGTTAGTCATGATCGGTAACGGTATGGCCGGCGTCAGAACAATTGAAGAGATTTTAGAGAGAGACAAAGATAAATATGAAATCACAATTATAGGGAAAGAACCTTATCCAAACTATAACCGCATTATGTTATCAAACATTTTGCAAAAGAAAATGTCGGTTGATGAAACAATCATGAATCCTTACTCATGGTATGAGGAAAATAACATTTCACTTATTACAGGAGAACGTGCGACACGCGTTAATCGTGAACAAAAATTAGTGGAAACTGAATCAGGACAAGAGATTCCATATGATATTTGTATCTTTGCGACAGGTTCAAATGCGTTTGTCTTACCGATTCCAGGTCATGAATTGCCAAGTGTAATCGGATGGCGTACGATTGAAGACACAGAACGTATGATTGAAATTGCGCAAACGAAAAAAGAAGCAATCGTTATCGGTGGCGGCTTGCTTGGTTTGGAATGTGCAAGAGGTTTACTTGACCAAGGTATGAACGTTACTGTTGTTCACTTAGCTGAATGGTTAATGGAAATGCAGTTAGACCGTCAAGCAGGTGAAATGTTACGTGAAGACTTAGAAAAACAAGGCATGCGCTTTGAATTAGGTGCGAATACAAAAGAAATTCTAGGTGAAAACGACGTTGAAGGTATCCGTTTAGCAGACGGCAGAGAATTACCAGCTGACTTAGTTGTTATGGCTGTTGGTATTCGTCCATTCGTTCAAGAAGCGAAAGACTCTGGTCTAGATGTAGAACGCGGTATTGTTGTGGATGACTTCATGCGTACAAGTGATGAAAATATTTACGCAGTAGGTGAATGTGCGCAACATAACGGCAAAGTTTATGGTTTAGTCGCTCCTTTATATGAACAAGGTAAAGTATTAGCTGACTACTTAACTGACCGTGATACAGACGGCTATAAAGGTTCAACAACATTCACATCATTGAAAGTATCAGGCTGTGACTTATACAGTGCGGGTCAAATTCAAGAAGATGAAGAAGTTGAAGGTGTTGAAATCTACAACAGTCAAGATCATATCTATAAAAAAATCTTCTTAAAAGGTGAACGTGTTGTAGGTGCGGTATTATACGGTGATACAGATGATGGTACGCGTTTCTTCAATATGATGAAAAAACGTGAATCTATCGAAGACTACACATTAGTTTCATTATTAAGCAAAGCTGGCGAAGAAGAAGGTTTATCTGTTGCGGACATGGATAATGAAGAAACAATCTGTGGCTGTAATGGTGTAACTAAAGGTACAATCGTCAATGCGATTGTAGAAGATGGTTTAACATCTGTTGCGGAAGTGACTAAAGCTACAAAAGCAGGTAACTCTTGTGGTAAATGTAAACCGCAAATTGGTGAATTATTAGAACATACATTAGGCGGCGCGTTTGTCGCATCAAGACCTGCTGGTATTTGTGAGTGTACAGATTTAACACGTGATCAAATCGTGACACAAATCCGTGCTAAAGGCCTGAAAACATCTAAAGAAGTACGTAATGTGCTTGGATGGAAAACTGAAGGCGGTTGTCCTAAGTGTCGTCCAGCAGTCAACTACTACTTAAATATGATTTATCCAAATGAACACGAAGATGAAAAAGCATCTCGTTTCGCAAACGAACGTTACCACGCAAACATCCAAAATGACGGTACATTCTCAGTTATCCCACAAATGCGTGGTGGTGTGACTAACCCTGATCAATTAATCCGTTTAGGTGAAGTTGCGAAGAAATATGATGTACCTCTAGTTAAAGTAACAGGTTCACAACGTATTGGCTTATATGGTATTAAGAAAGAAGACTTACCGAAAGTATGGAAAGATTTAGGCATGCGTTCAGCATCAGCATACGCGAAGAAAACACGTTCTGTTAAGAGCTGTGTTGGTAAAGAATTCTGTCGTTTCGGTACACAATATACAACACGTCTTGGTATCCGCTTAGAGAAAACATTCGAATATATCGATACACCGCACAAATTCAAAATGGGTGTATCTGGTTGTCCAAGAAGCTGTGTAGAATCAGGCGTAAAAGACTTCGGTGTTATCGGTGTAGAAAATGGATTCCAAATCTATGTCGGCGGTAACGGCGGTACTGAAGTTGTGAAAGGTCAATTCTTAACTACAGTAGAAACTGAAGATGATGTAATCAAACTATGTGGCGCGTACATGCAGTATTACCGTGAAACAGGTATTTATACTGAACGTACAGCACCTTGGTTAGAAAGAATGGGCTTCGATGTGGTTAAAGAATATGTCTTAAACCCTGAAAACCAAGATGCATTATATGAACGTATCATGGAAGCAAAACGTGCAGTTGAACAAGAGCCATGGTCTGAAATTGTAAATGATCGCGAAGATCAAAAAATCTTTGAAGTAGAGAAGGTGTAAGTATGCATACGTTAGAAAAAATTAAAGTAGCGGCGTTAGATGACTTAACACCCTTAATCGGTAAAAAAGTCATTGTGAAAGATAAACAAATTGGATTGTTCTTAACAGAAGACGGTACAATTCATGCGATTAATAATGTGTGTCCGCATAAACAAGGACCATTATCTGAAGGGACAGTAGCAGGTCATACTGTATTCTGTCCGCTTCATGACTCTCAAATCGACCTAAAAACAGGTCTTGTCCAAGACCCTGATGAAGGTTGCGTTGAGGTCTATACAGTAGAAGTTGAAGATGGAGATGTGTATTTATGGCTGTAAGCACGACCGGGCACGTGTACTTGGTCGGTGCTGGGCCAGGGAATCCTAATTTATTGACACGTAAAGCAGAACATTTAATCCGTACTGCGGATATTGTCCTTTACGATCGATTAGTTAATCCCTTTATCTTGCAACTCGCACCTCCTGGTATTGAAATTGTCGATGTAGGTAAAAAGCCGTACAGCCGACATATTCAACAAGGTGAAATCAATGACATCATTGTAGATTCAGCATACAAACATCAAAGGGTCGTTCGTCTAAAGGGAGGCGACCCTGCGATTTTTGGGCGTGTACAAGAAGAAGTGGAAACTTTAAAAGCACATGATATTCCTTGTGAAATTGTTCCGGGGATAACGACAGCCAGTGCAGCATCAGCTGTTTTAGGTATTGGTTTAACAAGTCGTAACGTCTCTAAGAGTGTGACATTCACAACTGGAAGCTTTAAAGATTCAAAAGAAGAAGATATTGATATTGCTTCATTGATTGATGGCGGAACTTTAGCTATTTACATGGGTATCAAGCGTCTTCATAAGATTATTGAACAAATTTATCGACAAGTCGGCAAAGATTATCCGATTTGTGCCATTTTTAACGTTTCTTACGCGAATCAAGTGATTATTCGCGGACATCTGTCTACGATTGAAGAAGATGTACGAGATGCTGCACCTGAAGATGCACCAGGTATTTTACTAGTCGGAGATGCGATGGGCTTAACAGAAGGTGCCACATATATTGAGTCTGATCACTTGCCTGAGTATTTCGGTAAACAATGTATCGTTACAGGTGAGAGAGAAGCGGCTATTGAAAAAGCATTTGAAATTTATGATGCTGGCGGTTGGGCCATGATTGATCCGAATAGCGGAGACACTTATCATCAAAGTCAATTAGATTTAATCTATCGCTTTATGCAGATGGATGACATTACAGAAATTGTGAAAGCATAGAAAAATAATAGATAATCAAAAGGCAGTGTACTTTGACTTCAAAGTACACTGCCTTCTTTACGTTTAGAGCATTTTTTCTTTAGTTAATGTTTCAGTTGTTTCTGATTCTCTTTCTTGCATTTTATGAATATGGCCTTCTCCCCAGCTGCATAATGAAGTCAAGATATGATTTAAACTTGTACCATATTCAGAGAGTTCGTATTCCACTTTTGGCGGAACCTGTTGATAAACAATACGATTGATAATTTGATCATGTTCAAGTTCTCGTAATTGTTGTGTCAACATCTTTTGTGTGATTTGAGGAATGGCACGTTTAAGTTCAGAAGTGCGCATAGTTCCTTCATCTTTTAAATGACATAAGATAACTGGCTTCCATTTACCGCCGATCACATCAATCGTTGCTTCTACGCCGATATTATAGTCTTTCATATTCTACACGTCCTTTAATTGATAGGTACTTAAAAGTACCTATACTACTTTTAGGTATCTATAGCACATTAAAGTGCGTACTTCCTATTGTGAAACTTTGAAATTATAATAACACATATCATAAAAAAAGAAAGGATATTGAGTATGAAAAAGAATCGTTTTGCGATACTTGCTTTAGCTGTTTCTGCTTTTGCGATTGGTATGACAGAATTTATCAGCGTAGGCTTATTACCCCTGATTCAGCGAGAATATAATATTACGATTGCCATGGCAGGTTTAACTGTCTCGATGTATGCTATAGGTGTAACAATCGGTGCACCTATTTTAACGCCTTTAACGAACAAAATGAAAAGAAAACATTTACTGCTTGGAATTATGTTGATCTTTATTTTAGCGAACGGTACTGCCGCATTTTCTGTAACCTTCAGTATGTTATTGTCCATGCGTATATTATCTGCATTGATGCATGGTGTATTTATGAGTGTAGCCACTGCTATAGCGAGTGATTTAGTAACACCGGACAAACGTGCAAGTGCAATTGCGATGATGTTTACCGGTTTAACCGTTGCGACAATTACAGGTGTTCCATTTGGTACTTGGATTGGTCAGCAATTTGGTTGGCAAATGTCATTTATAGCAATTGCAGTGATTGGATTAATCAGTTTTATAGCAAATATGATTTTTGTACCTAGTGATTTAACAGAATACGATCAAGTACCTATGTCAGAGCAACTTAAAGTATTTAAAAATCCATCTTTATTATTGGTTTATATCATCACTGCATTAGGATATGGTGGAACGTTTGTTGTGTATACCTACCTTACAACATTATTAACAGAAAGCATGGGTTATGGAGAATCAGCAGTCGTTGTAATATTAATCTTTTACGGTGTGATGGTAGCGATTGGTAATACATTAGGCGGTAAGTTAACAAATCGCCAACCCGTACGTATGCTAATCGGTATTTTCATCATGCAAGCATTGATTTTGTTAATCGTCGGTGTGACTGCGCACCTGCATATTTTAGGATTGGTTTCAGTTTTATTAATGGGACTGTTCGCATTTATGAATGTTCCAGGTTTACAACTGATTGTTGTGTTGCTTGCTGAAAAAGATAATCCAGCTACTGTCAATTTCGCTTCTAGCATTAATATTTCAGCCTTTAACATTGGCATTACATTAGGATCTGTTATTGGCGGCTATGTTCTAGAACACTATTCTATTAGTGCAACACCTTATTTCGCATTCGTTATGGTTATATTCGCGAGTGTATTAATGTATGGCTTATATAAACAACCTAAAATTAATACAGCTTTTAATTCATAAATGAGAGGACAAATATTATGAAATATAAACATTTAAATGGAAATAACAACCCTATGCCTCAATTAGGTTTAGGTGTATTCAGAGTAGAAAATAACGATACAGTTAAAGATGCAGTTAAACATGCAATTATAAGTGGTTATAGAAGTATTGATACAGCGTGGATTTATGGAAATGAAGAAATGGTTGGCCGCGGGATTAAAGAAGGCATGGAAGCAGCAGGTATTTCACGAGACGAGTTATTCATCACATCTAAATTATGGTTGGATGACTTTGGACGCACACAAGTTGCAGCAGGCTATCAAAAATCATTAGATAATTTAGGTTTAGATTATCTGGATTTGTTTTTAATTCACTGGCCTGGTACTGATGAGTCATTAATGATAGAAACGTGGAAAGGTATGGAAGATTTATATCGAGCAGGTAAAGTGAACCATATCGGTGTTTCTAACTTTAATATTGAACATCTTGAAGCCTTAAAAGCTCAAACTACTATCAAACCGGAAATGAATCAAGTCGAATTCCATCCATATATGACACAAACATCACTTAGAAATTATTTGAAAGAAGAAGGTATACAGATGGAGTCTTGGTCACCTTTGATGAATGGAGATATATTAAAAGACGAAACAGTGAATGAGATTGCAAAAGCGCATAATAAATCTTCGGCACAAATCGTAATTCGATGGAATATTGAAAATGATGTAGTGGTCATCCCTAAATCTGTTACACCTTCACGTATTGAAGAAAATATTGATGTGTTTGATTTTTCATTAACGCCAGAAGAACTCAAAAGAATTTCGTCATTGAACGAAAATAAAAGAATCGGACCTGATCCTGCAGAATTTAACGGTAAATAACAATAATGGAAATTGAAGCGGCACTTCTTATTAGGAGGTGCTGCTTTTTTGTGTTGTTCAAAAAACATAGGGAATCCCCTCTAGGTTATAGGTGAATCCCTAATACATCTTACATAATAGAAATCGTACAATAAGAGTAAGTTGAAAAAATAGTAAACAGTATTTACGAAGTTAACAGCCTAGTGAGCAAAGTAATTGAGATGAGAGGATGTTAGAGATGGCAAAATTTGGATTAAACTTCTTTAAGCCGACTGAAAGATTTAATGGTAATTGGTCTGTTTTACAAGATAAAAGTAGAGAATGGGAAAAAATGTATCGTGAACGTTGGAGTCACGATAAAGTAGTCAGAACAACTCATGGGGTGAACTGTACAGGTTCATGTTCTTGGAAAGTATTCGTCAAAAACGGTGTCATTACTTGGGAGAACCAACAAATCGACTACCCAAGCTGCGGTCCAGACATGCCGGAATTCGAACCGCGTGGATGTCCTCGTGGTGCTTCATTCTCTTGGTATGAATACAGCCCGCTTCGCGTACGCTACCCATACATCAGAGGGAAATTATGGGAACTTTGGACAACAGCATTAGAAGAAAATGAAGGTAATATGATTAAAGCTTGGGCTTCTATCGTTGAAGACAAAGAAAAAGCAGATATTTATAAAAGTGCACGTGGTAAAGGTGGACACATCCGTGTCGCATGGAAAGATGTTTTACAACTGATTGCAGCACAACTTCTTTACACAATCAAAAAAGACGGTCCTGACCGTATCGCAGGCTTCACACCGATTCCAGCGATGTCAATGATCAGTTATGCATCAGGTGCACGTTTCATCAACCTATTAGGTGGAGAAATGTTAAGTTTCTATGATTGGTATGCCGATTTACCACCAGCGTCACCGCAAATCTGGGGTGAACAAACAGACGTACCTGAATCAAGTGACTGGTACAACTCAAGCTACATCATTATGTGGGGTTCAAACGTACCGTTAACACGTACACCAGATGCTCACTTTATGACAGAAGTTCGTTATAAAGGAACAAAAGTGGTTTCAGTTGCACCTGACTATGCTGAAAACGTGAAATTCGCTGACAACTGGTTAGCACCAAACCCTGGTTCAGACGCAGCGATTGCACAAGGTATGACACACGTTATCTTGCAAAAATATTACGTAGATGAACCTTCTGAAATGTTCGTTAACTACGCTAAACAATATACAGATATGCCATTCTTAATCATGTTCGATAAACATGAAGATGGCTTCAAAGCAGGTCGTTTCCTACGTGCGAGCGACTTAGGTATGGAATCTGAAAACAACGAATGGAAACCTGTTGTATTTGATAAAGAATCAAGTCAAATTATCGTACCTAACGGCACAATGGGTCAACGTTGGGAAGAAGGCAAGCAATGGAACTTGAAGCTTGAAAATGAAGACGGTTCTAAAATCGATCCAGCGTTAACAGTAGCTGACGATGAACATGAAATTAAAATTATGAAATTCCCTTACTTCGATAACGCTGGCAACAGCATTTTCGAACGTCCGATTGCAGCACGTAAAGTAACATTAGCAAACGGCGAAACAACATATGTGGCGACTGTTTTCGATTTAATGACAAGTCAATACGGTGTACGTCGTTTCGGACATGAATTAGAAGCAAAAGGTTATGACGATGCGGATACAGAATACACACCAGCATGGCAAGAAAAAGTAACAGGTGTGAAACAAAAAGTAGTCACTCAAGTTGCTGAAGAGTTTGCCCAAAACGCAATTGATACAGGTGGCCGCTCAATGATTATCATGGGTGCAGGTATCAACCACTGGTTCAACTCAGACACAATTTATCGTGCAGTCTTAAACTTAGTAATGCTGTGCGGTTGTCAAGGTGTAAACGGCGGCGGCTGGGCACACTATGTAGGACAAGAAAAATGTCGTCCGATTGAAGGCTGGAGCACAATTGCCTTCGCGAAAGACTGGCAAGGTCCGCCACGTTTACAAAATGGTACAAGCTGGTTCTACTTCACAACAGACCAATGGAAATATGAAGAGTCTGGTGTCGATAAATTAGCATCACCATTAGCAGAAAATATTAAACACCAACATCCAGCTGACTATAACGTCACAGCTGCACGTTTAGGATGGTTACCGTCTTATCCGCAGTTCGATACAAACAGCTTGAAGTTCGGTGAAGAAGCAAGAGATGCTGGAGAATTCAACAACGAAGCAATTTTAAAACGTGCTGTTGACTCTGTGAAAAATCGCGAAACGAAATTTGCGATTGAAGATCCGGATTTACGTAAGAACCATCCGAAATCATTATTTATCTGGCGTTCAAACTTATTATCAAGTTCAGCAAAAGGACAAGAGTACTTCATGAAACATATGTTAGGAACAAGTTCTGGATTACTTGCTGAAGCAAACGAAACAGATAAACCTGAAGAAATGATTTGGCGTGATGAAGTACAAGGTAAATTAGACTTGATTGTCGCATTAGATTTCCGTATGACTTCAACACCATTAAAAGCAGATATCGTCTTACCAGCTGCAACTTGGTATGAAAAACACGACTTATCATCAACAGATATGCACCCATTCGTTCACCCATTCAATCCAGCGATTGACCCATTATGGGAATCACGTTCAGACTGGGATATCTTCAAATCATTAAGTAAGACATTCTCTGATTTAGCGAAAGTGCATATGCCAGGTACATTCAAAGATGTGGTGACTTCACCATTAGCGCATGACTCTAAACAAGAGATTGCGACACCTTACGGTAAAGTTAAAGACTGGACAAAAGGCGAAGTTGAAGCGATTCCTGGTAAAACAATGCCTGGCTTCTCAGTTGTAGACCGTAACTATACAGAAATCTATGACAAATTCATTTCTGTCGGACCTTTACTAGAAAATGCGAAGTTAGGTGCGCACGGTGTCAGCTTCCCAGTTAAAAAACAATACGAAGAAGCTAAAGATATCGTTGGTACATGGAATGACGATACAGTGAAAAACGGCTTGCCACGTATTGATACAGCAAGACGTGCTGCAGATGTCATCTTAAATATTTCATCAGCAACAAACGGTGAATTATCTCAAGCGTCATATAAAGACTTAGAAGATAAAACAGGTATGCCTTTAACAGATATTTCTAGTGACCGCAGTGCTGAAAAGATTACATTCTTAAACATTACATCACAACCACGTGAAGTGATTCCGACTGCAGTATTCTCTGGTTCAAATAAAGGTAAGAAACGTTATTCACCATTCACAACAAACATTGAACGTTTAGTACCGTTCAGAACATTGACTGGACGTCAAAGTTACTATTTAGATCATGAAATCTTCCAGCAATTCGGTGAAAGCTTACCGGTTTATAAACCGACATTACCACCGATGGTCTTCGGTACAAAAGATAAGAAAGTCATCGGCGGTCAAGATAACTTAGTCTTAAGATATTTAACACCGCATGGTAAATGGAATATTCACTCAACATATCAAGATAACCAACACATGTTGACGTTATTCCGTGGTGGTCCGGTTGTTTGGATTTCTAAAGAAGATGCAGAAGCACACGATATTAACGATAACGATTGGTTAGAAGTATATAACCGTAACGGTGTTGTTACAGCAAGAGCCGTTACATCACACAGAATGCCGAAAGGAACAATGTTTATGTACCATGCACAAGATAAACATATCCAAACACCGGGTTCTGAAATTACAGGAATGCGCGGCGGTTCACATAATGCACCGACTCGTATTCACTTGAAACCTACGCAAGTAGTTGGGGGCTATGCCCAAATCAGCTATAGCTTTAACTATTATGGTCCAATTGGTAACCAAAGAGATGTTTATGTAGCAGTGAGAAAGATGAAGGAGGTAGATTGGCTTGAAGATTAAAGCACAAGTAGCCATGGTATTGAACTTAGACAAATGTATCGGGTGTCACACATGTAGTGTCACTTGTAAGAACACTTGGACAAACCGTCCGGGTGCAGAATATATTTGGTTTAATAACGTAGAAACAAAACCAGGTGTCGGTTATCCGAAACGCTGGGAAGACCAAGAGAAATATAAAGGTGGATGGACACTGAACAAGAAAGGCAAATTAGACCTTAAAGCGGGCAGCCGCTGGTCTAAGATTGCTTTTGGTAAAATCTTCTACAACCCAGATATGCCAGTCATTAAAGATTACTACGAGCCTTGGACTTACAACTACGAACATCTGACAACTGCAAAAGCAGGCAAACATTCTCCAGTTGCGACTGCACACTCAGTCATTTCTGGTGACAAAATGGATTTACATTGGGGTCCTAACTGGGAAGATGACTTAGCAGGCGGACACGTAACTGGGCCAGAAGATCCGAACATCCAACGTATTGAAGAAAAAATCCAATTCGACTTTGACCAAACATTCATGATGTATTTACCACGTTTATGTGAACACTGCTTAAACCCAAGCTGTGTAGCATCATGTCCATCAGGTGCAATGTACAAACGTGACGAAGATGGTATCGTGCTTGTTGACCAAGAAGCTTGTCGTGGATGGCGTTACTGTATGACAGGATGCCCATACAAAAAAGTTTACTTCAACTGGAAAACTAACAAAGCTGAAAAATGTACTTTCTGTTTCCCGCGTGTTGAAGCTGGTTTACCAACAGTATGTTCAGAAACTTGTACTGGCCGTATGCGTTATTTAGGTGTATTACTGTATGACGCTGACCGTGTACATGAAGTTGCATCAACTGAAAATGAACAAGATTTATACGAAAAACAATGTGATTTATTCTTAAATCCATATGATGAAGAAGTTATTGAACAAGCGTTAAAAGACGGCGTATCAATGGAATGGATCGAAGCTGCACAAAACTCACCAGTTTATAAATTGGCAATCGAGTACAAATTAGCTTTCCCATTACACCCTGAATACCGTACATTACCAATGGTTTGGTATTGCCCACCATTAAGCCCAATCATGAACTACTTCGAAGGTAAAGATTCAATCAAGAACCCAGATGCAATCTTCCCTGCAATTGAAGAAATGCGTTTACCGATTGAATACCTTGCAAGCTTATTGACTGCTGGTGATACAAAAGCAGTTAAAGAAGCATTACAACGTATGGCAATGATGAGAAGTTACATGCGTGCACAAGTGACAGGTAAAGACTTCGATTTAGATCGTTTAGACCGTCTTGGTTTAACAGAACGTCAAACTAAAGATATGTATCGTTTATTAGCGATTGCGAAATATGAAGATCGTTTCGTAATCCCAACATCTCACAAAGAACAATATATGGACACTTATGCTGCACAAGGCAGTCAAGGTTATGAATTCAGCGATAACACAATCGGCGGAAGCGGTTGTGACGGCTGTGGCGCACCAGTAGCAATGAAACCGGGACAAACTGGACAAGAAGCTTATAACGAAAGCTTCTATGGAGGGATTTTCCGTGATTAACCTGAATAACTTTTATAAATATCAAGAGTCAATCGGTTATTTTGCGCAACAATTGAACTTTCCAGAAAAGTTAACTTTCCATCCTAAGACATTTGAAGATGTTTTCGATAGTCACCATCCAGCATATGCTGAGATGGTGGAATATCGTGAACGTATTCTAAGTTATCCGTTGACTGAAATTAAACAACTGTATACAGATACATTTGATTTTAATAAAGAAGCACCGCTGTATATGACTTACAATAAATTTGATACGCAGAAAGAACGCGGACAAATGTTAGCGAAACTCAAAGTACTCTATGAAATGTTCGGACTCGATATGGTCGATAATGAACTTTCAGACTTCTTACCGTTAATGCTTGAATTCTTATACGCTGCACAATGGCAAAACGATAATCGTGCAGAAGGCAATATCGAATTCATTATTATGGTGATTGAAGATGGAACATTTGCGATGCTGAATCAATTAAGAGAAATGGATAGTCCGTATGCACCTTTAATTAAAGGCTTAAGAGAAACACTCAAATTATGTTTACAACCAAGTGAAGAGGTGACACCGCATGCTTAATCAATTTTTGTGGGTCATATACCCATATTTATGTATCGCCATTTTTATTCTCGGTCATATTGCTCGCTTTAGATATGACCAATTCTCTTGGACAGCAAAGTCCAGTGAATTTATTGAAAAGAAACGTTTGAAATGGGGCAGTTTATTATTCCACTTAGGGATTATCCCGGTAGCAATCGGACACTTTGTGGGTTTAGTAATCCCGCCATCATGGATCAGCGCAATTGGAGTCAGCCATGAGATGTACCATTTCGGGGCTGTATATATCGGTAGTATTTTTGGTATAATAACATTAATTGGAATGTTTTTATTAACGTCACGCCGTGTATCAGTTAAGAATATCAGACATCTTAGTTCTGCATCAGATATGGTTGTAAACTTTTTCTTGTTGATTCTTGTATTTATGGGGTGCTATGCAACGTTAGTAACAAATGCGGTTATGCCAGATTTTGATTATAGATCATCAATTTCTGTATGGTTCAGACAATTATTCACATTTGGACCAGATGCAAATTTAATGACAGATGTGCCATGGTCATTTAAACTTCATGTATTACTTGGTTTTGGTATCTTTGCGTTATGGCCATTCACAAGATTGGTTCATGTGTGGAGTGTACCATTGACTTATGCGAGCAGAAGTTACATTATTTACCGCAGAAACAAAGTCAAACATAGATAGGAGGAGACAATTTGAATAGTGTAGTTGCGACGGGTTACTTTAACTATCAAGCTGCTTTGGAAGAAATCAGAGAAGAAGAACAGTTTGATTTTGCGGCGATTGCTTTGCCTGAAGATGACTCACATAGTGCAGTCATCAAATGGAGACATGCGTCAGGCAATCTCAATAACCGCTATCAGCTGATTGTCTTGCGCCCTGGCAAGGGGTTGGCTGGTCTTGTTATCCGAACTGGCTCTAGAATGATTATCGATGATGTCAATACTGTGTTGAGTCCAAACGACAAGCTCAGTTATCCGATTGTTTTAAGTGAATCACTGACAGCAATGGTTGCCATTCCTTTATGGCATGATAATCGTGTGTATGGCGCATTGTTGCTAGGTCAACGTAATGGGCGTCCATTGCCTGAAGGCAGTGAAGAGATTCGCATTAATCACAGGTTAGGGAGTTTTAGAGATGAAATCAATTGATAACCGTGAAAAATTACAAGAATTATTGACCAAGTATTATTTAAATACCAATGAAAAAATGGTGTTTTTAAATAAGGAAGGTCAAGTGATCGCGTTGAATGAAGCGGCGGAAGAGGTCTTTTCTGAAGAAAATGACTATAGTCAAATGACGAATGCGATTTGCAGAAGATGCGAAGGCTATTCAAATGAGTTTGATATTATGTCATGTGAAAACTGTTTCTTAGAAGCGTTAGAAATCGGCAAAGGCAGCTTCCAAGTCTTTATGCGCACACGAGACAATAAAATTGAACCATACACTGCTTCATACGAAATCATCGATACAGCCAATGAAATCTATGCATTTACACTACACAATGTTTCTCCTCAGATTGAACGACAAGATAAACGTTATCAGCGTTTGATGATGCAAAAAACAATTTCAGCACAAGAAAATGAACGTAAGCGGATTTCCAGAGAATTACATGATGGTATTGTCCAAGAATTGATTAATGTAGACGTTGAATTACGTTTATTGAAGTATCAACAAGATAAAGATGAAATGGTTGATAATTCTAAGCGTATTGAAGGCATTATGTCACGTTTAATCGATGATGTCCGTAATTTATCTGTAGAGCTGCGCCCATCTTCATTAGATGACTTAGGACTAGACGCTGCTTTCCGCTCTTACTTTAAACAGTTCGAGAAGAACTATGGTGTGCATATTGCGTATCATACTGATTTTTCGGCACAACGTTTTGACAGTGAAATCGAAACGGTAGTTTATCGTGTGGTACAAGAAGCATTATTCAATGCGCTGAAATATGCACAAGTAGACACAGTTTACGTTTCCTTACACTTAGGAGAAGCGTCCATTATCGCTGAAGTGAGCGATCACGGTACAGGATTCAATATAGGTGATAAAGCAAAAGGAACCGGTCTAGGATTATTCGGTATGAATGAACGTGCTGAATTAGTCAACGGTTCGGTTAATATTGATTCACAGGTGGGACGTGGTACAATAGTGACGTTAGAAGTTCCAATAACTGATAAACGATAGGAGACTTGATGTTGA
The DNA here is from genome assembly GCF_001812305.1 of Staphylococcus sp. HMSC056G08. NCBI lineage: Bacteria > Bacillati > Bacillota > Bacilli > Caryophanales > Staphylococcaceae > Staphylococcus > Staphylococcus sp. HMSC056G08. The sequence continues at coordinate 34,729 of NZ_KV808506.1, read as the reverse complement.
GAATTGTTATTGCAGATGATCACGCAGTGGTGAGAACGGGCTTCTCTATGATCTTGAATTTCCAAGAGGATATGGAAGTCGTAGATACTGCTGCTGAGGGTGTTGAAGCATACCAAAAAGTGATGCAGCATCGCCCTGACGTGTTAATTATGGATTTAAGCATGCCGCCAGGGGAGTCAGGTTTGATTGCGACAAGTAAAATTATGGAAAGTTTTCCTGAAACAAAAATACTTATTTTAACGATGTATGATGATGATGAATATCTGTTCCATGTCTTAAGAAATGGCGCGAAAGGCTATATTTTAAAGAACGCACCAGATGAACAATTAATTTCAGCTGTGCGTACGGTTTATCGCGGCGACACTTATATTGACCCTAAAATGACGACATCATTGGTCAATGAATTTGTGAATAATTCTGACCAAGATGGCAAAAATACGAATGATCCGTTTCGGATTTTATCTAAACGCGAGTTAGAAGTATTGCCTTTAATTGCCAAAGGTTATGGAAATAAAGACATCGCAGAAAAATTATTTATTTCAGTGAAAACTGTAGAAGCACATAAAACACATATTATGCAGAAGTTAGAATTAAAAACTAAACCAGAATTAGTGGAGTATGCCTTAAAGAAAAAATTGCTTGATTTTTAAATAGGAATGACATTGAACTCATCAAAATAGATGAGTTCTTTTTTTAATTTAAAGTCGAACAATTTGAATAGTATGTGACTAATATGTGAAAAAATTGTGATGAAAAAAGCCTTTAACATGCTGATTTTAACTAAAATAGAGGGATTAGGGAAAAGCCGAATGTTTTAAGGGAATGCCCTTATGTTCAATAATTCACCTAAATAATACACTATTAAGTGTAAGCAGTATCTTTAACTGATGAATAAAATAACTTCGACTCAAAAAACACATCAGGGGGATACTGCTGCTCTTATTAAATATGATATGAAAATGTAATGTTAGGGTGAAAAAAATGAACAAATCTAGAGGCGGTTTACAGTTAACCATCCAAACGTTGAGTTTGGTTGCCGGCTTCATGGTATGGAGTATCATTGCACCATTGATGCCGCTGATTTCAGAAGACATTAAAATTACGAGCGGACAAGTTTCAATTGTACTCGCAATACCAGTTATTTTAGGATCTATTCTTCGTATCCCATTCGGTTATTTAACAAACGTTATTGGCGCAAAATGGGTCTTCTTCGCAAGTTTTATTATTCTATTAGTACCTATCTTTTTATTAAGTTCAGCAACATCAGTTAACATGTTAATGATTGCAGGCTTCTTCTTAGGGGTAGCAGGTGCGACTTTCTCAGTTGGGGTAACGTCATTACCTAAATATTTCCCTAAAGAAAAAGTTGGTTTAGCGAATGGTATTTACGGTATGGGTAACTTAGGGACAGCCGTATCTTCATTCTTAGCACCACCATTAGCAGGTGTTATCGGTTGGCAATCAACAGTGAGATTATACTTAATCTTAATGGCAGTATTCGCAATCTTAATGTTCTTCTTAGGAGATGCTAAAGAACCTAAAGTTAAGGTTCCATTTGTAGCACAAGCGAAAGACTTATTAAAAGACTTACGTTTATATTACTTAAGCTTATGGTATTTCATTACGTTCGGTTCTTTCGTAGCATTTGGTATCTTCTTACCTAAATACTTAGTTGATCATTTCAATTTGACTTCAGTAGACGCAGGAATCAGAGCAGGGGTCTTTATCGCGATCGCGACATTACTTAGACCGCTTGGTGGTATCATCGGGGACAAAATTGATGCGGTGATGGCATTAAAAGTCGACTTTATTATTATGATTATCGGTGCTGTCTTATTAGGTATTTCTGATGGTATCTTATTATTTACAATCGGATGCTTAACAATCAGTGCATGTGCAGGTATCGGTAACGGTTTAGTATTCAAATTAGTACCGCATTACTTCCACAAAGAAGCAGGTGTCGCAAACGGTATCGTATCAATGATGGGTGGTCTTGGAGGATTCTTCCCGCCATTAGTGATTACGTATGTGACAAGCTTAACAGGAACAAGCCACTTAGCTTTCATCTTCTTAGCATTATTCGGAGTGATTGCGTTTATCACAATGTGGCATTTAGGCAAGAGAAACCGTTCGCTTGCAGCTAAATAAGAACGGTATGGATGAATGAACATATAAATATTGAAGACGTATGGACCACTAATAGATGAATGTTAGTGGTCCTTAGTCATATTAAAAAGCAGGACAAGAGAAAGGTGATAGACCTACACTTGTCCTGCTTTGAATGTTATTTAATTGCTTGAAGTTTAGTGTGCGCGGTACGTTCACGATTAATTTTACGTGTCGTCATAATCAATGCCGCAAATGCAATACTGACACTTAACATCGATGAACCGCCATAGCTGAGCAACGGTAAGGTTACACCTGTTAAAGGAATGGTACCTGAAACACCGCCGATATTAACAAAGGCTTGGATAAAGATATAACTGCCGATACCGATACATATCAACTTGTAGAAGTGATTTGAAGTACGGTTAGCATAGATTAAACTTTTCACCACAATGAGTCCATAGAGTCCTAATACAATCAGTACCCCGATTAAGCCTAACTCTTCAGACAAGACAGTGAAAATAAAGTCTGTATGCGGTTCTGGCAGGTACCCAAGTTTTGAAACTCCATTGCCGAGTCCTTTACCGAATAAACCGCCATTACCGATTGAAATTAAAGCACTTGTCAGCTGATACCCTTCATTATTTTCATATTTGAAAGGATTTAAGAAAACAGCAATACGTTTGATTCTGTAAATGTTCTTCGTATCAAAGAGTAATGTATAAATCAGATACATTGCTACAGGCAAGAGTGCGATACCAAAGATTTGTACTTTAATTTTATTCTTAATATCAGAATAAAGTAAAATGCATCCTATAATGACGACGGTTAACATGGTTCCACCTAAGTCACCTTGTAAGAGTACAAGGACCAGACCAAAGCCTAATAAGAGTAACGGCGGAATTAAATGATTAATTTGATAGTCACGCTGTCTGCTTAATCGTCGATCAATGATGTATGAGAAATAAAATATAGAAGCGAGTTTTAAAAACTCGGAAGATTGGAGACTGAAAAATCCTAAGTTCAGCCAGTTTTTGGAACCGTTGATTTCTTTACCTATTAATAAGGTTAAAGCTAAAAGTCCAAAGGTAACTAACAACATGACCAATTGAACATTTGGAGATTTAAAGAAATCGATTCTGACAAAAAGAGAGAAAAAGATTATGATAAGTCCAATCACGAAATAAATAGCTTGGCGTTTCATGAAATGGTTGCTTGCGACAGGGTAGCCGCCTGTTAAAGAACCTTTTGAAGCGGGTACCATACTAGCACTATAAACCATGACAATCCCAATAAAACCAAGCAGGATAAAGGTTATGATCAAACTCAGATCCACACCTTTAGTTGCGTTACGCAACGCTCTGAGAAATTTCTTCAATTCTAGTCACCTCTACGATTGTCTGTTTTTCCTTAAACGCGATGTGAAATATAATGCATTAAATATCTATTATATAGATTTTGTTTACAACTATCCACCTTTTATAGGTAAAAGAAAATTGAATGAAACACAAATAAAAAAATAGAGTATGTACAAATAAAAAAGAAGCCTTGAAATGACTTCAAGACTTCCAGATCAAGCATTGCTTCACACAAGCTTTATCTATTATTTTACGGTATCATAGTAACGAATGTTGTCTGAGATTTCTTTAAGGTAGAAGTTGCCTTTTGGTTCAACTGCTAACTCAGTTTCAGCATCAAATTCAAGGTTGTCGAAGCGTTTGAAGAATGATTCGTACTCTTCAACAGATAATGCTTTTCGGTTTTTCAACATTGCTTGATGTGCTTCAACATCAAGTGCGTCTTTGAAGCCGTCTGCAAGTGTAGCTGTGAAGAATTCACCTACTGAACCAGAACCATAGCTGAATAGACCGATACGGTCTCCGCTATTTAAATCATGGTTTTCAAGTAAAGAAATCAAGCTTAAATAAAGTGAACCTGTATAGATATTTCCGACATAGCGGTTATAATCCGTAGCAGATTTGTAACTGTCATTTAATCTTGCTTGTGTATCTTCTGAGGCTGTATCTGTTAAAATAGAATCAAGTGCTTTTTGACCCATCTTTGTGAATGGTACATGGAAGCATAACGCAGCAAAGTCAGACAATGATTTATGATAACGTTTCGCGTACTCGTTCCAACTTTCTTGGAAAGAATGGATATAAGCATCTTTAGATAATTTACCGTCAACAAGCGGATAAATTTCACCAGATGGTCTCCAGAAATCGTAAACGTCTTCTGTAAATGCAACTGAATCATCATGCAACTCAGCAATACGCGGGTTATGACTGATTACCATAGCGACTGCACCAGCACCTTGTGTCGGTTCACCGCCACTGTTAAGTCCGTAACGCGCAGTATCACTTGCGATAACTAATACTTTTTCATTAGGACGTGGTACTAAATAATCTTTTGCCATTTGAATCGCAGGAGTCGCTGCATAGCATGCTTCTTTCATTTCGAAACAGCGTGCAAAAGGTTGAATTCCTAGTAGATGATGAATCTGTACAGCAGACGCTTTCGCTGAATCAATTGCTGATTCAGTTGCGACAATAACCATCGTAATATCTTTCTTGTCTTGTTCTGTCAAGATAGGTTGAGCAGCGTTCGCACCCATTGTTACAATGTCTTGACTGACTGGGCTTACAGCCATTTCAGTCTGACCGATACCAATCAGAAACTTGTTTGGATCTACATTGCGTGCTTCGGCTAAATCAGCCATATCTACGTAAAAGTTCGGAATATAAAAATTAAGTTGGTCGATACCAATTGTCATAAATAACCAACATCCTTTCTTGATATGTTAAATCACTTTAAATCATATCAAAAGAGGGTACAAAAATACAATTTTAAATTAGTAGCTAGTGATAAAAAAGGAGACTAAATTATGAGCAAAATCGCAATTGTTAGTGCAAAACGTACACCAGTAGGAAAATTCAGAGGGAAATTAAGAGATTATTCTGCAGTACAACTTGGCACCATCGCTTTAGAAGCAGCAATTGATGCTATCAATCTGCCGAAAGATAAAATCGAGAATGTAATTTTTGGTAACGTATTGCAAGCAGGCAACGGACAGAATCCAGCACGTCAAATCTTGGTGAATGCCGGATTGCCGACATCAACTCCTGGAATGACTATCAACGAAGTATGCGGATCTGGTTTAAAAGCTGTAATCTTAGGTAAACAACTGATTCAATTAGGGGAAGCAAAAGTTGTCGCAGTTGGCGGTGTTGAAAGTATGACAAATGCACCGAAACTGGTATTACCTGGACAAGAAAAACCTGTACCAAGCTTTATGCATGACGGTTTGACAGATGCGTTTGAAAATGTACCGATGGGGATTACGGCTGAACGTATTGCGGATAAATATGAAGTGACACGTGAACAGCAAGATGCGTTTGCGGTCAATTCACATCAAAAAGCGTACGAAGCATCTCAAGCTGGTAAATACCAAGCAGAAATGATTCCATTAACAGATGCAGATGGCGAAGAAATGACAATGGACGAAGGTATCCGTGGTAACAGTAATGTAGAAAAACTTGCGACTTTAGATACTATCTTCAAAGAAGACGGTACAGTAACAGCAGGAAATGCTTCAAGTATCAATGACGGTGCATCTGCCTTAATCTTAATGGATGCAGACTATGCACGTGAAAACGGCTATGAAATTATGGGGATTTTAGGTGATTACGCAGAAGTCGGTTGTGATCCTGAAATTATGGGTATCGCACCTTACTATGCTGTATCTAAATTATTAGAGAAAACAAATCAAACAATTGATGATATTGATTTAGTAGAAATGACAGAAGCATTTTCAGTTCAAAGTATTGCGGTTAAAGAGAATTTGAACATTCCAGATGAGAAATTGAACATCTATGGCGGCGCAGTCGCAATCGGTCACCCAATCGGTGCTTCAGGGGCACGTTTAGTGACATCATTAGTTCATGAACTGCATCAAGAAAATAAACACAACGGTATTGCAACAGCATGCATCGGCGGCGGTTTAGGTATCGCATTAGAAGTTGAAAAAGGAGAGTAATCAACATGAAAGCATTGGGGAAAGATTTCAGACACTTATCACGTCAAGATAAATTACAGCGTTTAGAAGACAATGGTTGGATTTCACAAGAAAGTCATCAAGAATTGTTAGATATACCGCTGCTTTCTGAAGAAGTGGCTGATAGTCTGATTGAAAATGTGATTACACAAGGTGCATTGCCTGTCGGATTATTACCAGACATTATTGTAGACGGTAAACATTATGCGGTGCCGATGATGGTAGAAGAACCATCAGTCGTAGCTGCCGCAAGTTATGGTTCGAAGTTAGTCAATCAAACTGGCGGATTCAAAGTTGAATCGAGTGAACGTTTGATGATTGGACAAATTGTCTTTATGGAAGTAGAAGACCCAGCACAATTAGCTGAACAATTAATTGAGAAAGAATCACAAATTCATCAAGTCGCAGATGCAAGTTATCCATCGATTTTAAAACGTGGCGGTGGTTATCGTAAAATTGATGTCGATACGTTTGAAAAAGAACAACTAGTTTCTTTAAAAGTTTATGTTGATACGAAAGATGCGATGGGCGCTAATATGATGAATACCATCTTAGAAGGCATTTCTGGCTTCCTGAAAGGCGAATGGCCAGAAATCAATGTCCTAATGAGTATTTTGTCTAATCACGCTACAGCGTCACTTGTGCGCGTCTCAGGAGAAATTGATGTTTCAGCTTTAGCACGTGGTGAGATGAGCGGTGAAACAGTTGCGAAACGTTTGGAAGCTGCTTCAGTTTTAGCTTATGTCGATCCATACCGTGCAGTGACACATAATAAAGGTGTTATGAATGGTATTCATGCAGTAGTATTAGCAACAGGCAATGACACACGCAGTGCTGAAGCCAGCGCACACGCATATGCATGTAAAGAAGGACAGTATCGCAGTATGACAAAATGGGAGTACTTAGAAGATAAAGGTCGTTTAAGAGGAACGATTGAAATTCCGATGACACTCGCAACTGTCGGCGGCGGTACAAAAGTGGTTCCGATTGCACGTTTAGCACAAGAAATCTTGCATGTGGATTCTGCACAAGAATTAGGTGAAGTTGCAGCCGCAGTCGGCTTGGCTCAAAACTTCTCAGCGTGTCGTGCTTTAGTATCTGAAGGTATTCAAGAAGGTCATATGAGTCTGCAGTATAAATCATTGGCGATTGTCGCAGGTGCGAAAGGTGCAGAAATTGAACAGGTAGCCGATGCTTTAAAACAAGCAGACACTGCGAATATGGCTGAAGCGGAAAAATTGTTAGCTGAATTACGTAGTAACTAAAAATAAATGTTATAAATCAATATGAGATGTCATTTTGATGAGAGAAGCGGGTTCTTAAAGAGGACTCGCTTTTTTGACGTAAAAAAACAGCATCCCTTAAAGGAATGCTGCGAAAAATAATTATTAGTCGATTGTGATATTAGAACCTGCTAAGTCTTGTTCATCTTTCTTAGGCAATACAACAGTTAAGACACCATCTTTGTAAGATGCTGAAATCTTGTCGCTGTCGATATTACTGAAAGAGAATTCACGGCTGACACTGTCAGTGCTACGTTCTCTTTGGATTACGCGACCTTCTTCATTTTCAGTACGACTTTCAATTGAGCGTTTTGCGCTGATTTTCAGTGTACCTTCATTATAAGAAAGGTTGATATTCTTTTTATCAAATCCTGGTAAATCTGCTTCAACAATATATTGGTTATCTTTTTCTTTAATATCTGTTTTTACAGCATTTACTGTTGGGATTTGATCTATAAATTGGCGTCCGAATTCTTTGAAAATGTCAGTGGGTTTACTTTCGAAAGGCATATAAAATCGCTCCTTTTCATTGTTTAATTAAAGCTCGCTTTAGTCATTCATACCCGAATTCTTGTAAGGCAATCTTACTGAGTATTCAGCGAGTTCTGACTTTAATTATATCACGTCCAGGAGCTGATAGATAATCAGAGGATTGTAGTGTTAGGCTTCAAAAAAGTTATTAACGATAAATTTCGATAGGATAGATTTAATTGTTTTCGCATCTTCCATTGAAATGTCTAAATCATTGAAAACTTCCATCGCAATATGTGAGATTTCGTGTCGAGTGTTAACACCTTCTTCAGTTAAAGAGACAAGGAGATTTCTTTCGTCTGATGGCTGTCTAAGACGTTTAACAAGCCCTTGTTTTTCTAACTTTTTAATCATAGGTGTTAATGTTCCAGAATCTAAATATAATCTTTCCCCTAAAGATTTGATATTGATAGATTCATCGTCTTCTATAGCGAGTAGAACAATATAGCCAGTATATGTCAGCCCATATTCCTTAAGATGCGGGGTGTAACGTTTAATTATCTCTTTAGACGACACATAGAATAAAAAACATAATTGTTTATCTAAAAAGTTGTTAGGTTCATGCAATTAAATCACTCCTTATTTAAAATAACGATATTATGAACGCAATCACTTGTCAAGAATAAATTTCGTGCCTATAATTTACTATGTTTAAACTTTGTAGTATGAAAATATTCAAATAGATTCCGTTTTGTTCGAAAAATAAACATAATAGATAAAGGAGCAAAAAATATAATGGAAAAACAATGGTTTGATGATGTGCTGAGAGCACGTAAATCAGTAAAGGTTTATGACCCGAATGTGAAGATTTCACATGAAGAAATGGATGAAATGTTAGGGAAAGCAGCACTAGCACCTTCTTCAATTAATATGCAGCCATGGCGAGTTGTTGTTGTAGACAGTGAAGAAGGAAAAGAAAAAGTCCGTCCTGCTATGCAATTCAATACAAGACAAAATGATACATCTGCAGCGATGGTTGTTATTTTTGGTGATTTACGCAACTACGAGTATGGTGAACAAATCTATCAAGGTAACGTTGATAAAGGCTATATGCCTCAAGAAACTAAAGATGACTTATTATCTAAGTTTCTACCATTTTATAAAGGATTAAGCTTGCCGCAAATGACATCTATCGTAAATATCGACTGCAGCTTGTTTGCGATGCAGTTCATGCTTGTCGCTAAAGCGCATGGCTATGATACTAATCCAATCGGCGGTTTCGATAGAGAAAATATTGCTTCTATTTTAGGATTAGATCCTGAACGCTATGTTCCAGTAATGGTGGTTGCTGTAGGTAAGGCAGATCAAGCAGCACATCATACGTATCGTTTAGATGTAGATGCTTTCAGACGTTATTTCTAATGTAATCATCGACAAATTTGTTACAATATAATTAAACGTGTGACAAGTAAGGGAAACTTCATTCATAATTATATAGATAATATATTTTTATATGGATGAAGTTTAAAGGCTAAAGGAGTCTGGCTATGAGTAAAAAAGTTTTTCATTTGATTTTAATTATTATCGGTTCCTTAATTATCGCAACAGTATTCTTCTTTGGTTTGAAAACCTATCAAGGTAAGCAAAATTTAAAATTGGTGGATCAGTATATTGCTGAACATCAATTACAAGATGATATCAAATCAGAAAAGAAAAAATTCAATGCGAAAGACGGCGTTTATTATAAAGAGGTTGTCTTTAAAGATGAACCGCAATTAACGTATGTGATTCAACCGATGGGGACTTCAAAGGGATTATTTGCACAAGCATTTGATACGCAAACAAGAAAGCATATCAAAAAAGCTAAACATAATTTCTTTGATGACAATTATAAGCTTAAATAACCGATTAAGTATGTTAGAATAAATGTGATTAAGACATTAAACACGATGAATAGTGTTTAGTGTCTTATTTGCGTTACAAGGATAGTTGTGTGAGTATGAAAACTCTATCACAACTTATCAAAAATTGATTATTATCATCAAAAATGGATATAACACCTTTAGTATCAGCATAGAGAAAAAACATGATAGGAGGGACGGCATGACACACAGAAATCAAAAACGTTGGCCGGGCTTTGTACTCGTGATTATTGGCTCTATCTTCTGGGGCGTCGGCGGTACAGTATCACAATGGTTGTTTGAAAATAAACAATTACCGGTCACGTGGTTCGTGGGTGTTCGTTTATTAGTATCTGGATTACTTTTAGTTATAATGTCATTCTTTTTAGAAGGTAAGAAGACAATCACCATTTGGGCAGATAAAAAAGATACGCTCAAATTATTTATTTACTCACTCATTGGTATGTTAGGTGTGCAATACTGCTTTATGGCGACCATTCATTATGGTAACGCAGCAGTAGCGACGTTGCTCCAATATTTAGGTCCTGTCATTATTATCTTGTATTTAGTTGCAGCTAAAGTCATCCGTTTCAGATGGAAAGAAGGTATCGCAGTCACATTGGCACTGAGTGGTACATTCTTTCTATTAACGAATGGTTCACTTGCAACATTATCTGTTCCGATGCCAGCAATTATTTGGGGTGTAATGTCAGCTTTTGCGATGGCATTCTATACCATCTTCCCCGTACAATTGCTTGCTAAGTGGGGGACAGTCAATGTTGTAGGTTGGGCGATGTTAATCGCAGGTATATTCTTAAACTTCTTACATCCGATTTGGAAAGTTGATACATCAAATTGGGATGTAAAAGTCATTGTGTATTTATTCATTTCAGTGATTATTGGTACGATGTTTGCATTCTGGCTATTTATTTCAAGCTTGAAATTCTTATTCCCGCAAGAAGCCAGTGTACTTGGTACGATCGAACCGTTAACAGCGATTTTATTATCTGTTGTATGGTTAGGCGTATCATTCGGTGCTTGGCAAGTTATGGGTGTCGCATTAATCGTATTAATGGTAATCTTCTTAGCAGTCGTCAAAGACTAGCGGTATAATTAGGATAGAAAGATAATTGCTTCAAAATATGTTATTTTACACTGTTATTTAATATAATTTTAAACATTTAGTGTAAAATCATCTTGAAGTTTTAAATTTTTCTATCCTAATTATTTATTTTCTGATATAATTAAACAATGTCAGAAAAAGGGGAGATGCATCAATGGCTATATTTAAGAGAAAAATAAGTTTACCAGTGCAGGTTATGATCGCGCTTGTTCTTGGTGTTGTTGTAGGACTATTGCTTTATGGACAAAAAGACATCGCGAATTATATACAACCGCTTGGTGATATATTTTTAAACTTAATTAAAATGATTGTTATTCCAGTCGTTTTCTGTTCGCTTGCCTTATCTATTTCAGGTGTAGGTGAATCTAAAACAGTTGGACGTTATGGACTTAAAACAATTATTTACTTTGAAGTGATTACAACTATCGCAATTGCATTAGGTGTTTTGTTCGCGAATATCTTTAAACCGGGGACGGGACTAGATCCGAACAAATTACCAAAAGGTGATATTACTAAATATGAATCATCAGCACATGCAGCTGAACATTCTACATATGGCAATCATTTTATTGATACCATTGTTAATATCATTCCGACGAACTTTTTCGAAGCATTAGCTAAAGGCGAATTGCTTCCGATTATCTTCTTCGCTGTATTCTTTGGATTAGGAATTGCAGCTATCGGAGAAAAAGGAGAGCCTGTTAAAGCTTTCTTAAGCGGAGTGTTAGAAGCGACATTCTGGATGATCAATAAAATCTTGAAACTCGCGCCTCTAGGCGTATTCGCATTTATTTGTGTAACAATTATGACATTTGGTGCTTCAGCATTGGTTCCACTATTGAAATTAGTGGCTGTTGTTATCGGCGCAATGGTCTTCTTTGTAGTAGTAGTATTGGGCATTGTAGCTAAATTATGCGGCATCAGTGTATTTGATATTATAAAAGTATTGAAAAGTGAAATTTTATTGGCATTCTCAACTTCAAGTTCAGAAGCAGTATTGCCAGTTATGATGAAAAAAATGGAAAACTTCGGTTCTCCGAGAGACGTGACATCATTTGTAATTCCAATCGGCTACACATTCAACTTAGATGGTTCAGCACTGTATCAATCAATCGCCGCATTGTTCGTTGCACAAATGTATGGTATTCACTTAAGTTTAGGTGAACAACTTGTATTAATCTTTACATTGATGATTACATCAAAAGGTATGGCAGCGGTGCCGGGAACTTCAATCGTTGTACTTTTAACAACATTAGGTTCTATGGGCTTACCAGCAGCCGGTCTTGCATTAATCATCGGTGTGGACCGTATTCTGGATATGGTTCGTACATGCGTTAACGTAGTCGGTAACGCATTATCAACAGTCGTTATTGCGAAATGGGAAAATGTCTTCGATAAACAAAAATCTGAAGACTACTTAAAATCTATTTAAGCAATACACACATATAGAGAGGTTGTTAAAACCTGACTCTAAATTTAAATTTTCTGACATAATATTTGTAAAACTATTAAAAAAACACCGGCGTAAAAACGTCGGTGTTTTCGTATGCTTAATGATGCATATCATGAATCTTCATCATTAAACCATGTGGAATATCATCATGTTCTACCACTTTTTTCTTACTGAACTCATCAGTACCTACTTTTTTAACAAGTACCACAAAGTCGCCTTTTTTAGGCTTAAATTGATCGTCAGAATCAACTTTAACATTCTTCTCAATGTGATTATCTTTTTCACTGATCATTTTTTCAACCGTTTGATTATCTTTCATAATCCCGTAATATGTTTCTTTTTCGCCAGAAGCAAAGATCATAATAACTAATACGATACATGCGATTGTTAAAAGCGCAATCAGTGATATACCTAATGTTTTGCCATTCTTTTTCATATGTGTGAAACTCCTTTCTTTATCTGTTAATAGATATACCGAAAAATGATAAAAAAAGCAATGAATAACAACATGGTTATATTTGTTATAATGAAGTGTAACTTAGTCAAAAGGAGAGAGCACGATGCATATTATTGTTTATTGCGGTGCAAGCACAGGACAAAATCCAGTGTATTTAAAAGCAGCAGAAGCGTTAGGTACATGGATGGCACAACACAATTATGGCTTAGTCTATGGTGGCGGCAATGTCGGTTTGATGGGACATCTCGCAGATACGGTTAAACAACATCAAGGCCATGTGGTAGGTGTCATGCCGAAATTCTTAGAGGAAAAAGAAATTGCACATCAAGGTTTAGATGAATTGATAATTGTTGATACCATGGCTGAGCGTAAAGCAGCTATGTTAGATAAAGGGGATGCTTGTTTAGCTTTACCTGGGGGACCAGGAACGTTAGAAGAAATTACGGAAATGGTTTCTTGGGCAAGAATCGGTCAAAATGCTAATCCATGTATCTTTTGGAACGTGAATGGTTATTATGACAAAATCGAAGCGTTTTATGACCAAATGGTTGAGGAAGGTTTTTTAAGTCAGGCAGACAGAGATTTGATTTTATTCACAAATGATTTTGAAACATTAGCAGCCTTTTTGAGAGACTATCAGCCACCGCATATACGTCAATATAAATAAAATAGACATCATGTATCAAAATAATGATTACTTTGATACATGATGTCTATCTTTTAGTTTGAAACTAGGTCAGATTTTGCCTTTGCGCCATAAAAGTAAAAAGACAATCGCAACGATAATCATAGAGATACCGAGTGTCGCAATCCAAGAAGTCGGGCTATGATCGTTAAGCGGAAGCGGTACGTTCATACCGAAGAAACTGAATACTAAAGTCGGTAACGTCAAGAAGACTGTAAAGAGTGTTAAAGTCTTCATGATATTGTTCATATCATTTGAAAGCAGAGATTCATATGAAGTCGTGATACTTTCTAAGATACGTGTATGCAACTCTGTTGTTTCAATGGCTTGGTTTGTTTCGACAAATAAGTCTTCAATCAAGTCTTCATCTTCTTCGAAACGTTTAATCGGCGGCAGTTTGAAAAGTTTATTGAAGACATCTTCATTACCTTTCAATGCAGCTAAGAAATAAACCAAACTCTTTTCAACTTCCATCAAGTTATAAAGTTGTTTGTTCGTTACTTTTTTCTTCAATTCACGTTCGATGCGTAATCTTGATTTATTCAATAAACGCAAATTACGGTTGTAGTGGTTTGAAATGGTTAATAAGATATTCAACGCAAATTGACTGCGATAATGCAGATTTTGACTAGATTTCGCAAAGTGATCTAAGAAATCAACTTCATGATCGCAAATCGTCATAATGCGTCTGTGTCCAATAATAATACCCAGTGGAATTGTCATAAACGAAATAATTTTATTGTTCGTATTATTGACGATTGGAAAGTCGATGATGATTAAAGAATAACCTGTTTCGTCATCAAATTCGACACGTGCGCTTTCATCCGCATCCAAGGGGTCTTTTAAGAAGTCTTCTGGAATATTAAAGCGCTCAATCAAAGATTCTACTTCTTCTCTCGAGGGCTCGGTAATATTAATCCATAAAGCTTCCTCTAAGGAAGTGGTATGAATATCTTGATGAACATTATGTTTATAAGCTGTAATCATTCTGAAGCTTCCTTTCTGTGTGTAAATCAAACATGCAAGGTTTAACATCTATCGTTTAAGTTAAAACTATAGAGAACGCTTTGCTCGATTTATTTGATATGTGCTTAATTATAGTACCATAATTTAATGATTTGTGTAGTCTAAATAAGGAGAGATGCGACACATGGCAACGACAATCCAATACTTATTACGTATGATTACAAATGAAATGAAAGTAAAAGCTGACCAATTGTTAGGTGTATACGATATTACGTTAGAACAAGCGCAAACGTTACGTTATATTTTTGAAAGTGACACAGGCGTCATTCCGCAAAATGATTTAATTCATATTTTTAATCGTAAAGGCCCAACAGTGAGCAGCGCATTGAGAAGTTTAGAAAATAAAAACTTAATAGAACGTATCAGTGATAAAAATGATACACGTAAAAAAGATGTCGTCTTAACTGCAGTCGCAAAAAAAGATGTCAGAGAAATTATTGAAATCTTAGATGAAGTGGAATCTACTTTATTTTTAGACATTCCAAAAGCTGACCAAGCGGCATTAAAAGAGATATTATTTAAAATGAAAGATAATCTAAATACCTTAAATGAAGAAGATAAAGAATTCTAGTTGTGTATAATTCATGAATAATAACGCGATACTTTCTGAAAGCGTTGCTGTCAGTTATAATAATGAGTGATGCAAAAAGGAGGGTTTTTAGGTATGCGTAGAATTCTGTATACATTTTTAACTTATACAATTATAGGCTTATTATCAGGTGTTTATTATCGTGAATTGACAAAAGCCTTTGAGTTTACAGGCAAAACACAACTTGCGATTGTGCATACACACATACTAATGCTTGGTATGTTTATGTTCCTAATCTTATTAGTCTTTGAAAAACTGTTCTCAATTAGTAAATACTACTTATTTAACTGGTTCTATTATGTTTATAATATCGGCTTGATTGTGACAGTCGCACTACAAGGCATTAAAGGGACAATGCAAGTGACTGGCGCAAGTGTTTCACCAGGTATTGCTGGAATTGCAGGACTAGGTCACATGACGTTATCAGCCGGCTTTATTATCTTGTTCTTCCTATTGAAAAAAGCAATTTTAACACATCCGATTGAAGGACAAACCAACCAAAATAAAAAGCTTTAATCTTTATTTTTAAAAGAGATACGACTATTTGTGCTGTGTCTCTTTTTTTATAGCTAAAGTTTTCCTCATACAACTAAATCATGTAAAATATAAGTGAGAACAATTTTCAATTAATGATTATGCAGCACAGAGAAAAACTAGGAGGCAAGCATAACTATGAAAGATTTAACTATTATCGGCGTGCCGGTTTATACGCAAGTTTTTATGCAGGTATGCGCGGCATGAGTGTGCGTTTAATAGATGTACAACAAGAGTTAGGTGGCAAGATGTGTTTATATCCTGAAAAAATCATTTGGGATATCGGTGGTGTCGCACCGAAACCTTGTTTTGAAATTACGAAAGATATTATTGATCAAGGCCTGCATTTCAATCCAGAAGTACGCTTACAAGAGCGTGTGATGGATATTCATAAAGTTGCAGAACGTCATTTTGAAGTGACAACAGATCAAGGCAATGTATATGAATCTAAAGCAGTCATTATTGCTATTGGTGGAGGAATTATCCATCCGAAACCCTTAGATATTAAAGATGCGAGTCGTTATCAAATCTCAAACTTGCATTATGTCGTACAAAAATTATCACGCTTTAGAAATAAACGTGTATTAATTTCCGGCTCTGGCAATTCTGCGATAGATTGGGCGTGTGAAATAGCGCCATATGCAGAAAGTGTGCATTTGATATATCGTAAGGATCAGTTAAAAGGCTTTGAAGCGATGCAAGATAAGCTCGCAACATTTGGTGTGATTCAACATCCAAATAGTCAAATCACTGCGTTGATTGGGGATGAAGTACAAGAGAATATTGCTTCAGTAGTCATTGAAAATAGTGCGACAGGAGAAGCGGAAACTTTAGAAGTCGATGATGTCATTATCAGTCATGGCTTTGATATTGAAAATCCATTGTTAGAAGATGCTTCAACTAAACTAGAAATGATGAATGATTATCAAATTAAAGGACAAGGTAACGCACAAACGAGTGAAGCGGGTATTTTCGCTTGTGGTGATATTATTCATCATGATGCCAAAGCACACTTGATTGCGAGTGCCTTCAGTGATGCAGGAAACGCCGCAAACCTCGCAAAACAATATATTGAACCTGAGGCAGCGAAAGAAGGCTATGTCTCAAGTCATAATGAGGCATTTAAAGAAGAAAACAAAGAAATTATTAAACAATATAATGAATCATAACAGAAGAAAAGGGATGTCTTCTCGAACGTGAGAGGACATCCCTTTAAATGTTTATATCTATTTATTTAAATCTGGTGTTGTAGCTGAAGTACGTTCACGTAATTCTGCTTCAATTTCTTCTAAGCTGCGTCCGCGAGTTTCTGGTAAGTATTTTGCTACGAAGAATAAAGCAAACACACCAATTACTGCGAAGATTAAGAAGACACCATGTGTTGGTAAGACATCAGTTAACATTGGGAAGAATTGTGCGACTGCTAAACTTCCGATTGAAAGTGTTAAAGCAGCGATCCCTGTTGCGGCACCACGTGCACGCATTGGGAATAATTCCGGCAACATGACCCAAAGTACAGGGCCCCAAGAGAAGCCGAAGAAAATAATAAAGATTGTAAGACAAACAATGCTGATCCAAGCTGCTGATTGGATACCCATGATCCAAATCAGTAATGCCATAATGACTAATGATGCGACCATACCGATATTACCGATAATTAATAATTTCTTACGGTCTACTTTATCAATAATCATAATTGCTACAATTGTCACAAGTACGTTGACTGTACCGATACCGACTGAACCTAAGATAGAAGCAGAGTCACCTAAACCTGCTTTAACAAAAATAGTCGGTGCGTAGTAAATAATTGCGTTAATACCAATGATTTGTTGGAACAATGCGAAGACACAACCGATGATAATCGTTGGACGTAACCATGGTGAGTTTAATACTTTCCATGTACTTTCTGAAATCGCATTGATTTCTTTCATTTCTGAGATTTCATGATCAATCTCATTTTTAGGGAACGTTAAAGCCATTACTTTACGTGCCGCATTTTCACCGCGATGTTCAAGCAGCCATCTTGGACTTTCCGGCATAAAGATAACACCGACTAATAAGATGACAGAAGGGACAACCGCAAGCCCTAACATCCATCTCCAGCCTTCGACACCTGCGAAAGCGTAACTTGTTAAGTATGATGCTAAAATACCGATTGTAATCATTAATTGGTTTAATGAACTTAAAGAACCACGTGATTCTGTCGGTGCCATTTCGGATAGATAAACTGGCACAATAGCTGTTGAACCGCCGACTGCTAAACCAATTACTAAACGACCGATGACTAACATAGTTAAGTTAGGCGCAAGTGCTAGAGCTAATGCACCTACTATGTAAATAATTGCGATAATAAAGACGACGCGACGTCGACCTAATTTATCTGATGAAGGTCCACTTAAACCTGAACCGAAGATTGCACCAATCAACATTGATGAAACGACAAGTCCTTGTGTGGTACCGTTTAGCGGGATTTCATCTGGAATATAAAGCAGGGCACCTGAAATAATACCCATATCATAGCCATATAGTAATCCGCCTAGTGCACCAATGAAAAAGATGAGGTTTTTGTTAAACGTTTTACTCATTATGAGTCCTCCTGGTTATTTTTATCGTAAATTCAGTATACGCTTTCATAAAATTAAAGTAAATATCAATATATTTCCATTAGTACAATAAAGCAAAATAGAATTAAATGTAATTACCATTTTAGTAAAAAAAGACAACTCCAAAATAAGAGTTGTCTGATTGAGTATTTAAATTATTTTTCGTTAATCTTCACGAGATAACGACCAGCACTATGATTATTTAATAAATTATCCATTGCTTCTGGCACGTCATTGAAATCAATGACTTGTTTAATAGAGTGCAGTGCTTCTGGTTTTAAGTCAGTAGCTAATCTGCGCCAAATTTGTTTGCGGACTTTCATAGGTGTTTCTGCTGAATCCACACCTAAAATACTGTTACCACGTAAAATGAATGGTAAGACTGTCGTCTCAAATGCCAGACCTGCTGTATTGCCGATTAACGCAATACTGCCTCTATTTTGCAGTCGTTTCACAATGTCACCGACATGTTTGCCGCCGACAGGATCAATCACTGCTTGCCATTCTCTTTTGTCTAATGGTTTGTCTGAGGTATCTTCGACACGTGGGACCACATCTGTTGCGCCGATAGATTTTAAGTAATCTGCATTTTGTTTATTGCCTGTGCTTGCGATGACTTTGTAACCGATATTACTTAGCATCATGACAGCTAAACTGCCGACACCGCCACTGGCGCCACGTACAAGTACAGGTGAACCTTCTACTGTTAAGCCATTGTCTTCTAATTTTTGGATGGCTAATGCTGCAGTATAGCCCGCAGTACCGTAAATCATGGCTTCTTCTAATGTTAAGTCTTTAGGAAGCGGTACAATCCATTCTTCTTTGACACGTGCGTATTCACTAAGTCCTCCATGATGAGATACACCTAGATCATAGCTTGTCACAATAACTTGATCGCCTTCTTTATAAGTAGAAGTCTCAGACTCTACAACTGTACCTGCTAAATCTATACCTGGAATAATCGGATAGTTTTTAACGACTCCCGCACCTTTTTTAGCTGCTAGCGCATCTTTATAGTTGATGCTGGAGTAAGCAACTTTGATTAATACATTTCCTTCATCTATTGTATCCATGGGTAAATCTTTAAGTTCAGTATGGATTTCTTTGCCTTCTTCTTCTGCATAATATGCTTTAAATGTCTCAGGCATCTTTATCAACCCTTTCAAATAAATAAACTAAAGCGATAGTATCACAAAGTAGCCAGAACAACAAACAGGTTGCTGTAGCTAAATGATAAATATCTGTCATAATAATATTTTCTTAAAAGAATTTTTACAATTTTGATGTTTATAGAATATAATGGAAGTGTATAAGTTAAGGGATAATACATTTAAAAGATTGAAAGCCACTCAAGGAGGAGAACAGAATGAAAAAGTTATTTGCCAGCGTTTTAACGCTATCTTTAGTGCTAGCAGCTTGTGGAAATGATGACAGCAAGAAAGAGGAAGACAACAAAGACAAAGATCAAACAACACAAGAAAGCAAATCTAATCAAGACAAAGAAAAGAACAAAGACAACGAAAGCAGCAAAGATAAAGACAGCAATAAAGAAAAAGAAAACAATGAACAAGCAAATGATGAACAAAACAATGACAAAGCGCAACAAGACGAGTCACAATCAACAGATGCGCAAAACAATGACAGCAATCAAAATGCGACTTCTGAACAATCAAATAACAATCAACAAGCTTCTCAAACATCAGGTGCCAATGATGGTCAAAATAGCAACAATAACCAACAAGCAACACAGCAAACATCAAATCAAACAAATGCTAACCAAGCATCAAACCAAGGTACAAATCAAACAGGTTATGTAGCACCTTATCAAGGTCAAAATACAGCACCTGCAGCACGTACAATTGGTAAAGCACCAGTAGATCAATCTACTTTAAAAGTATTGCCGAACTTCCCGCAATCACTACAAACTGCACAAAATGAAATCAACAACTTAAATGGTCAATCTAACCCTTACAATGACTTTGGCGTACAAGATAATGGTGACGGCAGCTATTCTTATGTGTTCAGTTTCGCAAATCAAGCACAACCTGGCACATATGCATTAGTTAGAGTCGACCAACAAGGTAAGGCAGCAATTTTAGATCCAGCATATCAAGCAGGTCAATAATATAGTATTTAGTTTTAAGTTCAAATAATTAGAACATAAGATAATCATGCAAAAGGCTCAGCACGAAATATGCTGAGCCTTTTTAATATTTTTTTAGTTTTTACGTCTTTTTTGACGTTTAGGTAAATGTTGTACAATCAAGCTTGCGATAGTTTCAAATGAATGATTATCTCGATTAATGTATGCACTTGCAATATGAGGAATTTCTTGGTTTATGAGTGCTTTGGTTAATGATTCAGCATCTTGATACGTGACTTTATCAAAGTCTTGCCAAACTTCTAGGTATAAACCGCGTTCTGTTTGATAGTGTTCAAGGTTTGGAGTATAAAGCGCAACGGTTTTATCAATAGTTAATGCATCAAAGACAACTGACGAATAGTCACTGACTAATACATCACAAGCAAGTAATAAATCTTGTGTCTCAATTTGAGCAGCAGGTTGAATGACTGCTTGCGGTAATTGTGTTTCAGCTTCTTTACTTTCGATATGGCCACGATAAATCACATTATAATGGTCAAGCAATGACTCAGAAAGTGGTAACATATCGTTTGGTTGTGGATCTGTTTTCCATGTCGGCAAATAAAGTAACGTCGGTTTGTTAGGGTCTAATTTAAGTTGTTGTTTCATATATTGAACATAAGTTTGTTCTTTATATTTATCTAATAAATATCTGACACGTGGGTAACCGCATGCGACAACTTCTGTATATTGCATAGGGAAGGCTGATTTAAACAAATCAGCTGCATGAGAACTATCGCATATAAAGTAATTTTGATGTAGCCACTTGTTGTATTTTCGTGCACGATAATTATAAATTTCTTTATTTTGATAAGGTTCTGAGCTGTCTAAGAATAACTGTTTTAAAGGCGTGCCATGCCACAATTGAATGATTGTACCGTTCGGTTTGATGTGATCGGGTATATAACTTTCAGCGACGACAACTTCCGCATTTTCAATTAGTTCTTGTGCTTCTTCATGTTCTGGTGATACAAAGTGCGGGCCTGTGGCATCATTTGTGATAAAGAAAGCAGGATATTTAGAGTAATGCTTAGCAAAATAATTAAATAAATAGCGAGAGTTGCCTCTAAAGCCATAATCAAATCCTAAGAAAACGACTGCACCGTTTAATTCCACTGCTTGTTTTTCATAAATATTGCTCATGCTTTGATGCTTTTCAATACTGCGACTGAGTACTGAACGTGTTATAAAGTGCGGCAACATAAAATGTGTCTTCCAAAGTAGTGAATCGACAAATCGTTCAGGCTCAGGTAAAGCTAAATTGCGGAACTTAAACGGTGGTTTTTGATGATGTAAGTAAGCTAATTTATTTAAATTAAATTGTGTAATTGCGTTATATTCATGTTGTTTAATACTTTGATAGAATGTTTGGGAAGTACGGATTGTATGTTTAAAATCAAAGATTACGTGACCATTTGTTTCTACGTTTTGATTTAATAACAGGCCAATTGCTAAATCAAAAGCCGTTTCACAGTGTATTTCATCTATAACGTCTAATACTTGCTGAATACTGAAAATAAGATTAGGAAAGTGATTAATATTATTCATCCAAGTATTAAAGTTGATTGTCTGATTTCCAAAATAGCGACAATCATTTTGATAGTACTGATCGATGGTGTAGTCAACAACGATTGAGTTTTGTGTTTCATGGTGTTTCAATGCTTCTAATTGATCAGGATAAATATCTATATTTAAATCAGAAGGAATAAAATGCGTGTAACCTTTAGCTAAGGCTTCTTGAAGGTTAATGCGCATTTTTTCATTTGATTGATATTCTGTTGTTAATATTTTCATATTATGACCTCAGTTTGATTATATTAAACTATATTTTAACATTTTGACTGCAAACTGTGAATGACAAGACGTATACGTTATTAATTAAACTGTACTATTATAATTTAAATTTTGACTAATACAGATGATTCATAACATTTTATTATGTAAGCGAATACATTGATATGTAAGGGTTTCCAATCAAAAAACAGTTTGAAAAAATTATGAAAAACTAATTGAACAGCTCCATAAATCGTGTTATATTATATGTGAAATAAATCACAAGACTAAATTTGATTTTGCAAATAAATATAAACACAAAATAAACTACAGAAAGAAGCGACAGAAATGTTAGTATCTTCATTTGATCCATTCCACAATTTACTTATTTCAAGTCTCGTAGCAGGTGTGCCAATTATCTTATTCTTGCTATGTTTGACAATCTTCAAAATGAAAGGAATTTATGCTGCATTAACAACATTAATCATCACAATGGTTGTTGCAGTATTTATCTTTAAACTTCCTGGAGCGATGGCCACTGGGGCGGTTATCGAGGGATTCTTCCAAGGTTGGTTCCCAATTGGTTATATCGTTATTATGGCAGTTTGGCTTTATAAACTCTCAACAAAAACTGGTCAGTTCAGTATGATTCAAGATAGTATCGCTACAATCTCTCAAGACCAACGTGTGCAATTATTGTTAATCGGTTTTTGTTTTAACGCGTTCTTAGAAGGGGTTGCAGGTTTCGGTGTACCGATTGCAATCTGTGCGATTTTATTAATTTATCTTGGTTTTAAACCATTACAAGCAGCGATGTTATGTTTGGTCGCTAACTCAGCAGCAGGTGCATTCGGGGCTATTGGTTTACCTGTTGCCGTTATTGATACTTTGAATTTACATGGCGGTATTACTGCACATGAAGTTTCAACTTATTCAACATTAACTTTAGTATTCATCAACTTCTTTGTTCCGTTTTTAATTGTCTTTATCATTGATGGTTTCAAAGGTATTAAAGAAACACTACCATTTATCTTAACGGTTTCAGTGGTTTATGCTGGTTTCCAAGGTGTTTTAACATTCTTCCAAGGTCCAGAGTTAGCAGATGTGTTACCGCCTTTAGCAGCAATGGGTGCTTTAGCTATTATGAGTCGTAAAATGCAACCGAAACATATCTTCCGTATTGATGAAAATGTGAAACCACCGGTTACACAAAAATTAAACTTTAAACAAATTATGTATGCATGGAGTCCATTCTACATTTTGACAATCTTAATTATGTTTTGGAGTATGCCATTCTTTAAAGGCTTATTCTTACCAGGCAAACCATTAAGTTTTTTAGCAGCTAAATTTACAGTGCCAGGTACTTATAGTGAAGTGACTAAAAAAGCTATTGTGTTGAACTTGAATATCTTAGGTTATACAGGTACAGCAATTTTATTAACAATTATTATTACTGTATTGTTATCTAAAACAACTGGCTTTAAAGATGCATTTAGTTTATTAGGTGAAACATTTAAAGAATTATGGATTTCAGTTGTCACAATCTGTTTCATCTTAGCTGTTTCAAAATTAACAACTTATGGCGGTTTAAGTGCTGCAATGGGACAAGGTATTTCTAAAGCAGGCGGTATCTTCCCATTATTCTCACCAGTATTAGGTTGGATCGGTGTATTCATGACAGGTTCAGTAGTTAATAACAACTCATTGTTCACACCAATTCAAGCTTCAGTTGCTAGTCAAATTGGCGTTAGCGGCGGCTTATTAGTTGCAGCAAATACAGTAGGTGGGGTAGCAGCAAAAATTATTTCTCCACAATCTATTGCGATTGCGACAGCAGCCGTTAAACAAGTAGGTAAAGAGTCTGAACTCTTAAAAATGTCATTACGTTACAGTGTAGGCATGTTAATCTTCATCTGTGTCTGGACATTATTCTTATCTTTAATTTTGTAATAGGTAACAAGGAAAATAAAAGAAGCGGAGTCGAAATTATTTCGGCTCCGCTTCTATATTTATCACAATAACTAATTATTCAGATGTTTCTAATGCTTTCGCAAAATCTTGATAGACACTATCTGCTGAATAAGTTTCAACAGTCGCAAAAGCATTTTCGATAATCTTTCCTTGTTCAGAAGGTGGTGCAGACATTACATTTAAAATGTGTTCCGAAAGGGAAGATATATTTTGATACTCAGCCAGGAATCCATTTTGGTTAGATTGAATTAAAGTTTCAGGTCCTGTATTACCTTTAAAGCTGATTACGATGCTGCCTTGATTCATGGCTTCTAAAATGACTAAACCAAACCCTTCATTACGAGATGGTACTACTGTAATCATACTTTCAGCCAAACGTAATGGCAGATGCAATGTAGCAGGATGCAACTGCACAATATCTTTTAATTGATGTTGTGAAATGAATTCTTCGAGGTCATGTTTTTGTTGACCATCACCGTAGATATGTACAGTGAAATTCATTTCACGTAAACTGTCTTGAATCATTTCTACACTGCGTAATAAAAGATCGAAACCTTTTTCATATTCTAATCTTCCGGCCGCAATAATTTGCGGTTTCTTTGGAATTTCAATACGAGGTTCATTCATCATATTTGGAACGACATAGACAGGGGTGTCAATGATTGATTTGAATGCTTTGCGATCAGCATCCGTTAAGACTGTAATACGATTTAAGCGTTCATAAGCAGATTTAATTTCTTGTTGATAACTCTTAGTGTAAGCTTCCCAGTTCATATGTTCCATGCCGACAGTTAGGACGTGGTCAGGTGCATAATCTGCAAGCAGCAAATTATAGCTGGCACGTGTACCCACTAACACATCTGTTTCTACATGTTGAATCGCATGAACGATTTTCTTTTCAACATGACTTGAAAATTGCGATAAGCCAGGTTCATTTTGAGTGATCAGTTGCGGCTTGAGGAATGGTGTCCATTTACGTAGACGATTCATCAAGATATCTACTAAGTTATGAGGTTTTAAATTATAATCGACCAATGCTTTGACTTCTATATCTTGATGCAGTTTGAAATAAGGTGCTTTACTTCCTTTGAAAACTGATATAATTTCCACTTTATGACCTTTCACTGCCAACACATTTGCGAGTTGTGTTACGGCCTTGACAGTACCGCCCATTGAATAAATGTTGTGCATTAAAAAAGTGATAGATTTCACGTGGTGTCACCCCTCCTGTATATTTCTGTTTAATTATAGCATAATTCAAACTATGCAATACAAAGGTACATGCTTTGCAATATATTTTTAACCTGCACTTAAAACAAAATGAATCGTATTTTCGTGTTTAAGCACCTTCCCCCTTTTGTCTTAATCTGTTTATGTATATAATAAAGGAATAGAACGAAATCATTTAGCAACAATATCCAGGCATGACTTAGGTGTGTTATTTTTTTAAGTGTTTAATTAAGCGCTTTCTCAAGAGAGGGTTGAGAGAAGAGAACGACATACTTAAGAAGGTGTCATCTTCATTATGAAAAAGGGGGCTGTATTTGTTATGAGTTCACAACATAGCAAAACAGATGTCATCTTAATTGGTGGCGGAATCATGAGTGCGACATTGGGTACATTACTAAAGAAAGTTGCACCAGAAAAAGAAATTAAAGTATTTGAGAAGTTGGACGCATCTGCACAAGAAAGTTCAAATGCATGGAATAATGCGGGAACAGGGCATTCTGCACTATGCGAAATGAACTATACGAAAGAAATGCCTGACGGTTCTTTGGATATTTCTAAAGCCTTAAAAATTAATGAACAGTTCCAAGTTTCTAAAGAATTCTGGTCTTATTTAGTAAAACACGGTAATTTGACACAGCCAGAAGCATTTATTCATACGGTACCGCATATGAGTTTCTGTATCGGTGTGCGTAATGTAGATTTCTTAAGACGTCGTGTCAAAGCATTGAAAGAAAATGCATTATTTAATGAAATGACAATGACAGAAGATAAAAGCCAAATTGAAAAATGGTTGCCTTTAATGATGGAAGGCAGAAATAACAATATTCCAGTTGCAGTCAGCCGTGATGAGACAGGTACAGATGTTAACTTTGGTGCTTTAACACAAAAACTATTTGACTTCTTACAACAAAACCAAGTCGATGTAGAGTATGAGCATCAAGTTACAGACTTAAAACAACGTAAAGATGGTACTTGGAAAGTTAAAGTGAAAGACTTAAAAACAGAAGAAACAACAACTTATATTACTGACTTTGTATTTATCGGAGCTGGAGGCGCTAGCTTGCCATTGCTTCAAAAAACACATCTGCCAGAATCGAAACATATCGGCGGATTCCCAGTCAGCGGTTTATTCTTAGTCTGCCAAGATCCTGAAATTGTAAGTCAACATAATGCGAAAGTGTACGGTAAAGCTAAAGTAGGCGCACCGCCGATGTCAGTACCGCATTTAGATACACGTTATATTGACGGTAAACAATCATTATTATTCGGTCCATTTGCAGGATTCTCACCTAAGTTCTTAAAAACAGGTTCAAACATGGACTTATTCAAGTCAGTTAAACCCAACAACTTATTGACGATGTTATCTGCAGGTGCGAAAGAAATGAAATTAACACAATATCTGATTTCACAATTAATGTTGTCAGATGATGAACGTATTGAAGAGTTACGTGAATTTATCCCGAATGCGAAGAAAGAAGATTGGGATATTGTCGTAGCAGGCCAACGTGTTCAAGTCATCAAAGATACAGACAAAGGTAAAGGTACATTACAATTCGGTACAGAAGTTATTTGTTCTGAAGACGGTTCACTTGCCGCATTACTTGGCGCATCACCAGGTGCTTCTACAGCGGTGGATGTAATGTTAGATATTTTACAACGCAGCTATAAACATGAATTCCCAGAGTGGGAAACAAAAATTAAAGAAATGATTCCATCATTCGGTCAAAAACTTGCGGAAAACCCAGAGTTATATAAAGAAGTTAAAGCGGATGTTGAACATTATTTGAAATTAAATAATCAAAAATAAGCCATAAAAACAGCGCTTCAGTCAGATTTAATTCTGATACTGAAGCGCTTTTTGTTTTTTATTGATTTAATGGTTCCAAAGTAGGTGTGTTATCTGCTTGTGATAACGGCATACTTAAAATAAAGGTACTGCCTTCACCTAGAGTACGTTCCACTTTAATATCTCCACCATGCAAACGCATAATCATTTGTGCGATGGCTAGACCTAAGCCATTGCTTGTCGCAGAAGAATTTCCTTTATAGAAACGTTCGAAAAGATGAGCTTGTACATCCTCTGACATACCTGGACCATCATCAGTAATGCGACAAATCATAGATGTATTATTTTCAGAGAATACATCTATATCAATACTGCCTTCTTGTTTAGTATATTTAATTGCGTTGGTCAATATATTATGAAATGCCTGATAAAGCAGACGATAGTTACCTTTGACTGTAATTGGTTCAAGATCAGTCATAATTAATAAGTCTTTGGCGTCAATCGCATACTGTTCGTGACGCACCATTAAACGCAGCATCTGAGTAATTTCAACGTCATCGTCATAATCTAAGTGGTCGTTGTTATCTAACTCTGCAAGCAATAACAATGCTCGCGTTAAATTACTGAGACGGCTCGTTGTCGCATGAATTTCATCTATATAATACTGTCTCATTTCGTCGTCTTTCGCTTGACTGAGACGATCTAATAGCTGATAGATATGCGTTAAAGGTGTTTTGATTTCATGCGAAACATTTTGAACAAAGTGCTGACGCATGTCATCAAGTTGTTTAAGTGACACACGCATTTGTTCGAAACGATATTGGAGCGTACCTAGCTCATCATGACGTGTCGTTTCTATCGGTGTGCTAAAGTCACCCTCCATTAAACGATTAGTTGCATTTTTAAGTTGTGTAATTGGTTTGATTAACGTGTAAGTTGAACTAATAATCAGTACCATCGCAATAATGAGTAATAACACAATTAATACTGCTAAGAACACACGGAACTCACTGAATGATTTACCGATATCAGGACGCATAAACACCGCTACATTACCTTCTGGTGTCTTAAAGCGTGTGCCGACAGTATTGTTGGTTTCATTATCAAAGAAACCTGTCACAAAGAGTTGGTAGGGATGGTTTTTAATTCCGTGATAATTATGTCCTTTCAATACACTATCAATGGTCTCTTGAGTCAGTGTATCGCGTCTGAAACTTGCGCCATAAAAAGTTTTATGACCTTTTTGATCGACAGTGACAAGCTGGAAGTTCAGTTCGCTTAAATGTTTGAAGTAGGCTTTCATATTAGTTGTATGGGATTCTTTTTGGTACTTTTTAGCTTCTTGTAAGGTGGTCATAATCTTATGGTCATTTGAGGGTTTCAAAGCAACGTGATACAAAACATTGGTCAAAATAAAACTTGCGACAGCGCTGAGTAATAAAATGACAATCGTGTAGACTGCAATCCGTGTATAAAGTGATTTAAACATGAACTTCCACCTTATAACCTAAGCCTCTGACCGTTTCAATCGTGACATTACTGCCGATTTTCTTTAAACGGTTACGTAAGCGTCTGATATGCACATCAACCGTACGGTCATCCCCTTCATAATCAAATCCCCATACACGTTCAATACATTCTTCTCGTGAAAAAACTTGTTTCTCATGACTTGCTAATAAGAAGAGTAAGTTAAATTCCTTATTCGGTAAGGTCATTGTTTTTGTATCACAAGCAATTTCTAAATAAGATTGGTTCAGTTTTAAGTTACCGATGGTTAATTCATTTTCCGCATTAATTTGATAGCGTCTTAAAACAGCTTTGATCCGGAAGATGAGTTCTTGTACTTCAAAAGGTTTGGTTACATAGTCATCAGTACCCGTTAAATAAGCTTCTTCTTTATCACTTAAAGCATCACGTGCGGTCAACATAATGACCGGCATTTCATAAGAAGCTTTTATTTCATTACATAATTCAAAGCCATCCATGCCATCCATCATAATGTCGACAATCGCAATATCAGCTTGATGTGTTTCTAAATAGTTTAAGGCATCACGCGCATTGGAATGCGTGGATGTTTTAAAACCTTCACGTTCTAAATAGGAAGATACATAATGAAGGATTTGATAATCATCATCGACAATGAGACATGTTGTCATCCTTATCACTCCTAGTAATCATTTAGATTAATTATACCTTTCAGTAACTGAGTGACACAAATATATCAAATGAACAAAAGTTTCGGTTTGTTCATATTGAGTTCATAAAGTCTGCTTACAATATAAGTATCATAAAAGAAAAAGGAGTCAATAATATGAAGTTAGCATGGAAAGAGATCGTATTCTATAAGTTCAAATATATTTTAATAATGCTGATTATCTTGTTACTGGCTAGCATGGTATTATTCATTAGCGGACTCGCACAAGGGCTTGGACGCGAAAACATTTCTATGTTAGATAATATGAATGCTGAAAAATACGTCGTACAAGATATGAAAGAGCCGGTAATTGAAAAATCAGCGCTTAAACCAGACGAGAAAAAAGACATCGAGAATGTAGTCAACGCAGAGCCATTCCAAATCGGAATGCAATCAATGAAAAGCGAGAATTCAAATGACCTAGACATCATGTTGATTAATCCTGGTAAAGACTTCAAACCAGCTTTATCAGAAGGTCATTATCCAAAAGCTGATAATGAAGTTGTTATTAATAAAAAATTAACAGCTGATGGTGTGAAAAAAGGTGACACTGTAACATTCAAGAATGGTGACAAAGATTATAAAGTTGTAGGTCTATTAGAAGACACAATGTATTCACACACATCTGCAGTGATGACAACAGGCGATACGTTTGAAAAATTAGTGCCAAAAGCAGCAACATTCTATCCATTAAAAGATGTATCTAAAGCAGATGAGAAAAAAATTAATGACATTAACGGTGCAAAAGTAGTAACTGAAAAAGACTTAACTGACAATATTCCAAGTTACAACGCAGAGCAAGCACCATTAACAATGATGATTGTCAGCTTATACGTGATATCAGCAATTGTCTTAAGTGCATTCTTCTACGTTATGACAATTCAAAAAATCTCTGAAATCGGTATTTTAAAAGCTATCGGTATTAAAACAAGACACTTGTTATCATCATTAGTATTCCAAATCTTACTTGTTACAATGATTAGTGTGGTTGTTTCATTACTGATTATTAGTGGCTTAGGTATGATAATGCCAGTAAGTATGCCGTTCCACTTAACTGCAGGCAACATGTTACTTGTAGTAGGCGTCTTCGTAGTCGTTGCAATTATCGGTGCAGCATTATCATTCATTAAACTCGTTAAAGTAAATCCAATCGAAGCAATCGGAGGTGAAGGATAATGGGTTTAGAAGTTAAAGATATTACAAAATCATTCGGTACTGGCCAAGCTAAAACAGATGTTTTAAAAGGTGTTAACTTTGAAGTTAAAACTGGAGAATTCGTTATCTTGAGCGGTGCTTCAGGTTCAGGTAAATCAACGTTATTAACAATTTTAGGTGGTCTACAAGATCCAGATACAGGTAAAATTATCTACAATGGTGCGCCATTGTTCTCAAAAGAAAAAACAAACTCAGATATGCGTTTAACTGAAATTGGCTTTATCTTCCAAGCTTCGCATTTAGTGCCTTACTTGTCAGTTCGAGACCAATTGACATTAGTAGGACAAGAAGCGGGCATGTCTAAAAAAGATGCGAAAGCACGTGCAGAACAATTATTAGACCAAATCGGTTTGAAACATCGTTTAGATGCTTATCCGTTTATGTTATCTGGCGGTGAAAAACAACGTGTTGCGATTATGCGTGCATTCATGAATAATCCAAAAATCATCTTAGCAGACGAACCAACAGCAAGCTTAGATGCCCACCGTGCAACAGAAGTAACTGAAATGATCAGAGAACGTATCACAAATGAAGATATGGTCGGAATTCTTATCACACATGATACAAGACTCTTTGATTATGCAGACCGTGTCATTGACTTGTTCGGTGGTAAAATTATTAATAAAAAAGATGACAGTGAAGAAGTATAAACACAGTCAAATATAATTAACGCTCATAATAGTAGCCAATGATTAATCGCGTTAATTGGGGAAACATTATTAAGGGAAAATAATGTAAAAAAAGTTGAGGTCAAACCTAAAATAGGTGAGACCTCAACTTTTTTATTTATATACATAGCATTATATGAGTTAGAACATAGATAAAAAGAATTCAAGTAATATAGGGTGCTTAACGAACATACTGCCAATGAACAAAGCACCGAAATAAATGGTTAATAACAGTTTATAACAATACATCAAAGCAAAAAAGTCTCTGATTAATGCTGTATCAAAAAATGGATAAGGTGTGCGACTACCAGCACCGACTGCGTTCATCTTAAGAACTTGTGCAAAACGCAAGCCGCGTAATATGTGAAATTGACTCGTGACAATAGCGATGTGTTCAAAAACTTGATTGCTGATAAGTGCTTTTGTATTATTCAGGTTTTCAAAAGTGCTATGTGATTGATCTTCTAAAATAATACGATCTTCTGGAATGTGTTGTTCAATTAAATACGCTTGCATGGCTTCAGCCTCTGATACTTCATCTCCTTCACCAGTCCCGCCGCTGACTACAATGTAAGGATTGCCATGATGATTTTGATATAAAGCAACTGCACGATCTAAGCGCCAAGCCAGCATTTGTGTCACTTGATTGCGATATAAACCTGCACCTAGTACAATGATTACATCAATCGGTTCTGGCAGTACGACCATACTAAATGCTGAAGACCAACTTAAATAGTGGACTAGGGCAAAGAGTGTACTGATAGTAATCCAACCGATCCATAAGAAAAGTGCATTCAGCACGGGTACTGGAATATGACTTAATAAATTTAAAGCCAATGCTAAGAAAGTAACAGCTAAAGTCAGACCCAAAATTCTTGTGAAGAACATACGTGCACTTTTCCAAACTAAAATAGCCCGATGCTTGAATAATAAAAGTAAGGCACCTATTATTGATACGCTGGCTAAATCATAAGGCAATGTACGCGTGATAAAAGAATAAATAATATGATGAATCCTAAGACCAGAGTAATGAAAAAGGATTGTATATTTAAAAAGCGATAGTGATTAAAGTATAAATAGATATAACTACATAAAATCAATAGGCTTAATATGAGTGAAAGTAATAGCATAATTAACCTCTATATAATAAATTTCCTTCTTCTAATCTTACCCTATTTCGCCTTATGTTACTTTAGATATGATATGATTAGATATACGGATTGTTTAATATGTAGAATAAAAAAGGTTCTCATACTGAGATGCAATAAGAAATTTTTATAGTTATGAAGGAGAAAATCATGGAAAACATTGAGCAACACACGCAGTTTATGGCAATGTTTATCGAAGATATTAATACCCTCATGGCAAGTTTGCTAGAAGGTTTACGTAAGGAATATCATATTTCGATTGAACAATCTCAAGCTTTATTTTTACTAGACAATAATAAATCTTTGACACTTTCAGAAATTACTGAAAAACAAGGTGTCAATAAAGCTGCCATCAGTCGTCGAATTAAAAAGTTAATTAATCTTGAATTAGTTGAACTTGTAAAACAAAATGAAAACGTAGACCAACGTTTGAAGTATGTGAGACTTACTGACAATGGTCGCGAATATATAGAACGTACTAAAGTGATTGTAAATGATGTTTCTACATACTTGCTTCAAGATATATCACAATCACAAATAGAAGAAACAGCTAAAAACTTAAGAATTATCGATCAACGTATTAAAGAATATATTTCTAAAATTCGATAAATCAAATAGCATTGATAAAAATCGGTACCTTATCAAAGTGTACCGATTTTTGTCATAATTACTGTTAAAAAAGGACATAAGGCTAAATACTGATATAATTTTATTGTGTAGTCTATTATAATAGAACTATCCAACAGTTTTACAGAAGAAATGTCGGTTTTAGTTTTACTTTTTTGTGCAATACCTGTAAAATTTGTGCGGGTTACATAAAATTTAAGAAAAACAAACATTCTTTACATAGAAAATCGAGTTATTTTCAACATTTCCTGGGAAATGTGAGTAAAATTTGAAAGTATTGAAACGAGGTGAACTGTCAATGGGGCAATCCGAAAAGCCAGATTCTAATGAAAGCCGCAAAACGCGTGAACAACGTATGCGCACAAATCAGAATCTACGTAAAATGGTGCCGTGGGGTATCGGTATTTTTATCGTTATCTTATTGATTATTCTGTTTTTCTTGTTGAGAAATTTCAATACACCAGAAGCACAAGCAAAAATCTTAGCGAATGCAGTGAAGAATAATGATACACAACGTATTGCGACGATTTTAAGTACACGTGAGAATAAAGTAAGTACGTATGAAGCGGAAACGTACATTAAATATATAAAAAGCGAAATTGGCCAGAATAAGTTTGATAAAGAACTGCAAGAGACGATACGCAACATAGACCGTAACGACAAAGATGCCAGCTTTATTAAAACACCTGATGGCAATAAAATACTGCGCATTACTAAAAATGGCCGCCGTTTTATTTTCTTTGATAATATCAGTTTCACTACGATTACTAAGAAACCGATTATTAAACCTAAAACGAAAACAACGTATATTTTCAGAGCGGATGATCGAAAACGTAAAGTTATCGCAGAAGCTAATGAAGCCACTATGTTAGGTAACTTTATTCCAGGTGATTATAAAATTCCGGCAACAAAAGAAACAGCTAATGGTAAATTCAGTGGTTATTTGACTTTCTCATTTAAAAACAGTAACAGCGAAACAGTCGATGTTCATGAAAAATTCCCTGAGGCGAATTTAAACATCAAGTTAGAAGGTGCCAATAAATTAGAAGGTAAGCATACGAAAGTAAAAATTAATGGTAAGTCTTACAATTACGATCATACACGTTTATATGGACCTTACCCTGTAACTGATGAAGTTGAAGTATCAGCAGAAGGTAAAGTCAAAGGCAGAACATTCGAATCTGACAGCATAAAAATTTATCCGAATGAATTAAAAGAGAATACCCCTGTGACGTTACACTTCGAAAAAGAAAAAATTGAGAAGTATGTTGAAGAGAAAGAAAAAGAGGAAAACAGTTTAAAAAATAAATTGTCTCGGTTCTTTGATAAATATACGTCAGCTTTAAATGAAGCGTCGACGAATAATAACTTCGCAAGTGTGTCTCCATTTTTAAAATCAGGAACAGATAATTATAAACAGACACAACATTTGATTCAAACAGGTCAAGGTGCAGCGTCTTTTTACCAATCGCCCCAAGTCGTTGATGTAACGACTGAAGGGGCGCACGTTTACGCTGAAGTCTTAACTTTAAATAACCAAGGTGTATGGGTTAAATCAACCTATAAACTTTTAGATGATAATCATAAATCGGGTCAGATACCAAGTACTGACGACTTGAAAATTATCAGCTCTCAATCATAAATAAACTCCTTTTTATGGCTCTCTGTCAAATAGGACTGGTGAGCAAA